>NZ_RCNW01000344.1:0-115106 GCF_004307605.1 Pseudomonas sp. Sample_24 | reverse complement strand
ACTAGCATGGGGTGCTAGGGGTCGAGTGTTCGAATCACTCCGTCCCGACCATATTATTCAATGACTTAGCCCAACTCTAACCAGTTGGGCTTTTTCATTGGTGGGGAGTTTTTCGGGACTTCATCCCGTTTTCCTTTTCAAGATCGTCAGCACCGGTCCCCGCGAGTCGGTTGCTGATACCATATTGGCGGCTTCAATCAGATGCCCGAGCTCAGCGCCGGAGTAATGACTGGTGATGCTGCCGTTCTTGTGCCCCAGCAAGGCCTTGCGGTCTTCCTGAGTGACACCTGCCGCCCGAAGGCGACGGCCAAACGTATGCTTCAAATCATGCACCCTGATGGATGCATACCCTGGGTGAGCGGGGCGAAGGTTTTCCTCCTGCCAGAGTTTCGCCGCTCTCACCCGCGCCTTCTTCCAAGCCGAGTCGTTCATTCGATGCATGGCGCTGCCTTTGTAAGGAAACACCCATTCCTTGCTCAGGCCTCGTTGCTTATCAATGACAGATTTCGCCACGCTGTTCAGTACGACCAACCGCTCATCACCGTTTTTTACACCTGACCGTTCGTTTCTGCCCCCGAAGTCGGATGGGATCAGAAACACACTGGTACCCAATTCCGGCACCGGGATCTCCCAATCCCACCTCAATTTGCAGACCTCCTGCTCGCGACAACCCGTGTTCACCTTGAACAAGGCCATGGTCTGCAGGTGAGCCGGCAACTCTCCGAACAAGATCGATTGCTCTTCCCAAGTCATGGGGTAGGGCTCGCGAACCTTTTTCTTCAAGTCCAGCTTGGCGAGCATAGGCACGGAATCGAGCCAGGGCCTGCGTTCTTCATCCCGCCACTTCCTTGCGCAAAGCGAAAGAACCCGAATCACCCGCTCGATCGAGATGTTGATCGTTCGTGGAGCTACCGGCTTTAGCTGCTTCCCGCACGGCAACCTCATTCCCTTCAAACGATCCCTCACGAACGGCTCAAGCGCCTGGTCATCAATGTGCGTCAATGGCAGATCCTTGAGATACGGGTGCAGGTGTGTCAGGTGATGCGCCGTCAGCTTGATCGAGGGCTGATCCTTGTTCTCAATCAGGAAACGCGTCGCCGCTTCCTCCCAGGTGCGGGTGCGGCGCACTCCATATACCTTCTGCTGCCGAAGCTGCTCCAGCCGATGGATCAGATACTGCTCTGCTTCTTGCCGGTCACTAGTGCCAGTGCTTTCTCGAAGTCGCTCACCTCGGAACACTTTGTCGATTTGCCAGACTCCACCTTTCTGGTAGAGACCGGAGATCGCTTTTCTCGCCATGGTTTACCTCCTTTGGGTTCACCCTGGCGCTCGCTGCGAGGGCGATTGTTGTCCTGATTGGCTGCCTTTTCAATCGCCTTGCTCTCGATGTAGGCGTCCGCCCACTCGTCCAGATCGATCCGATCGAACGCCACGCCCTGTTTTCCAATGGGAAACTCGCGCACGTTCGGCCTGACCGTTTTGTTGAATTCGTCCCGGCACATGCCGAGATAGCCGGGTGCATCCATGAACCGGATGAACCGGGGCGGAATGCTCGTAGCCTTTGCCGCTGTGGCATTTGCCATGTGTGTGCTCCATGCCGCGCGTGGCGGCAGAAGGTTGGGATAGGGTTAGGCTCTTTGCTCGAGGTCCAGTCCGATCTGGCTGACTTGGTCGACACAGGCGGGGCTCAGCCAGATGCATTCGGTGCGACTCGCGGTACCGCGCGCGGCGCTGATACGTGCTGATGTGCTGTAACAGGCCCAGCCTGGCAGCATCTCGGAATACAGCGCGCTGGGATATCCCGACAGCACGACCATTCCTTCTAGCTCGAGCAATGCGCTGAGCAGCTCATGGTGGGCTGAATCATCCATTTCATGTTTGTAATATCGGCCGCTCGACGCACCCTTGTACCGGGTGTCATGCACATAGGGCGGGTCAACGTAGTGAAGCGTCTGGGGGCCGTCATGCGCCCTGATAACCTCGATCGCCGGCCTGTTCTCGATCAGCACGCCGCTCAGGCGCTGGCCGACTTCAGCGAGTTGTTCTGGGTATGCCGCCCAAAGAGACTGGGCTGTGCCGTACTGGCGTTTCGTGTCGATTCGAAAGCCTGTGACGCCCTTCGTGGCGCCGGCGGAGCCAAAGCCCATCTGGGCGCGGATGATAGTTCGCCGGGCTCGTTCGATTGGTTCGGCGCTCGGCTCCCAGGAAAGCTCGAACTCTTCTCGGGAGTAGGGCGTGAAGACCAATCGTTCGGTGAGTCCCGATCGCGAGGTCGGATCCTGAAGGACACGGAAAAGGTTCACGATGTCGCCGTCCAGGTCGTTGTACACCTCGGCATAGGACCGGGGCTTTTGCATCAACACCCCGGCTGCGCCACCGAACGATTCGACGTAGCAGGTATGGGGCGGAAAGTGTTGAAGAACCCACGGCGCGAGTCGGAACTTGGCGCCGTGGTAGCGGATGACCGGGGCGGTGATGGTCATGAGTTTATTCCAAGTGCGCGCCTGCCGTTGAGCGGCAGGCTGGTAGGTCCATGATGGGTATCGGATGAGGGGTGTGGGGTAGGCTGAAAGGTGAACTATGGTTTATTCGTTCGCCTCGCCAGTTGCGTACACGCTTTCTCCCCTGAGGTGACTGGCGAGGTGAGCTCTTACCGCCGCGGCCCCTTGTAGCAGTACACGTAGGCGAACCAGGCGAGGGCGATCATGGCGTAACCTTCTGGCCGAGCAGCACATCGCTGACGACCTCCCAGAGTTGCGATGGCGACCACTGGAAGCGGTCGAAGTCCGTGTCTGGCTCGACGCCAACGCGGCAGGTTGAGTGGGCGCCGGCCTGCCATTCACCAGTCTTTCGCATGATCGTAGCTACCCGGCCATCACCGCCAGGCTCTGTGCGGTGGTAGACGTACGCGGTGCTGTCGTAATCCTTGCCGGCCGGTACATCAAACGAGGCGACCAGATTGAAGTCGGCGCAGCCGTCCGGGGTCCAAGGGCGTCCACCATTGGCCGTTCGCTTTCCCTCATGCAGGTACAGCATGAATTCGCCGTCATGCTTTTTCTGATAGGCATAGACATGGTTGATCTGCGTTCCCACAAGCACGCGCGACACGAAGTCGAAGCGGTGGTCATGAATTGCGGAATGCTCGAAGCAAGCGCGGCGCGGAAGCTCGGGATGCCAAACATGCAGCCGTTGGTTGCCCTGGAGCTGAACTTGCACGAAGCCCAGGCCGTGCAGGGTGATTTTGTCCGTCATTACGTCATCGATAATCATCCGATCACCGCCTTTATGGTCAGGGCCAATGGAAGCCAGAAGAAGAGGGCGCAGAGGGCCATGCATTTCAGGATCATGGCGTCACCTGCTCCGCCAGATCCTCGACGGTGAGCGTGTATTCGACAACGTTGCGCACTCGGTAGAATGTAGCGTTGCAATGCCTGCTGACCCATGCGGCCAAGACCGCATCCAGTTCCTGGCGAGCATCGGCAGATACGTCTGGCCAGTCCTCAGCTACTTCACCGACATCGTCATAGGCGCGCTCGCCGAGCATTTCGATGACATCGCTGGCGTCGACATAACCGGTGATGTTGACCGGAAATTTCTCTCCCTTCCATACGGTGTCGCCGACGGCCAGCTCGTCGTTCTCGTTGAGCAGTTCGTTGAGGCTGTCGCAGTTGAACATCTCGTTATCGGCTGACCAGGTTTCGTCGCGTGGGGTGTTTTCTTCAGGCATGACTTCGTCCTTGCCGCTATAGCGGCTTTCAAATTCGTTCAGCGGAGTTGTATCGTTGCCACCTCAGATTGGGAGGTGCGATGTGGTCGTACACGGAGTCGAATACAAGTTTTTTACCGCCTCACACGTGACAAATGGGCATGACGGCTTGGGGATCGAGTGCTGGCGCGGCAACGATATGGTCTTTGAGATATTCAGGAATGACGAAACGCTGCGCTTTGAGGTGACTTTTTTCGAACAGGATGTCCCTTTAGAGCTGCTTGAGTATGCGATCCCAACTGCTCGCGAAAGCCTAGGTCAATTCGTGCCGTAGATGCCGTCCTTGCCGCTATTGCGGCTGACTTTGAAGGGGGGAGGGAGTAGATTTGTGGGTGGAGTACAGATGTACTCCATCAAACTTGACTAGGAAAAATTGTACAAGCAGTGGCTCTATGTATAGTTTTTTGTGCCAGAATTCGGACAGGGAGAACTAGGTCGACACAAACAGCCCTTACCGAAGTCCAGCAAATCGAGCACTGCCATGATTCCCAAAGACGACTTTAGATTCCAATCACATGTTCTTCTTGTTGAGCTCGACGCTGCGACGACCAAGCTGATGATGTTGGTGGTCGCCGGTGAGCTCTCAGGAAGTCATTGGGAAGAGGCGCTCGCACGACAAAGCTCCGCCTACACAGCTTGGATAAGCGCAGCGAAGGGCATCCAGATCGACCCGATGCCAGCTCTTGACGGTCGACCTAATGACGGCTCGCTGACTTCGGAAAAGTGAGCATTCATCGGTAGCTTATGTTGATTCGCTTGGCGATGGCTTCGTTGCTCAGCCATTCCCCACATGTCGTTGTTGTCGCGGCGAGAGACGACGACGGCGCGCTGGACGTTGCGGTCAATCAGGATTTTCGCTGCCAGCAAGATCAGCCAGGCTTCGAACTTACGACGGAAGTACCGCTTCATGTTCATTCGCCCTGGTTGGCCAGCGTGTTCAGACGTTGGAAAGAGGTGCCTGGAATTCCCTGGTCTCGCTCAATCTCTTTCGGGTTGAGTGCAGCGGCGATACGTGTGCGGAAAGTTTCGGTAAACCGAAACGGATTATCGATAAGCTCCTGCAACATGCCCGAAAGTTCGTCAGTTCGTTCATCCGCTGCGTTCAGGCGCAGCTGCAGGGCGTCACGCTCGGCGGTGACCCGGTTGAAGTCGGCGGCGGGTACGATCACCACCTCGCGAACCTCTTCTCCCTGAAATTCGATTCGGTCAGTAGCCGCAGGGCTGGTCGCGAACACGGCCAATTGCACGCCATCGGTTGCCGCAACTTCCAGCTGTTCCGGCGTATCGCCATACCCCTCACCGACAACCGCAAACGCTTTCAACGTCTTGGTGTTCATCCTGCAATCTCCATAGATACCAGATCATGGGCATTCACAACCGTCATGCCGAGGCGGTGTGCAATTTGGACTTCGAGTTTCGCTCCCTCCGATCTTTCCCATCCCGGTAGCAGGGCGATCACACCGCACAGTCCAAGGCGTGTCAGGTCATAGGCCATGTAGTCGGCCCATTGCGCACCCTCGACGATGCCATGGTCCGCCGGGTTCTCTACTTGATAGCCCTGGGCGCGGAGCGCGTCGGCCGCGGCGTTGAAGGCCGGATAGTTGAAGTCCTTCAAGCCAGTCATGGGTTCGGCCAAGTACATGCGTTTGGCGCGGGCAACCTTCAAGGTGACGCCAGGCGCAACCACTGCGCTAATGCGGTCAACAGCTCGATCAATTGGGCCTTGAATGAAAGGCGGCATCGGCTCGTTCGCCGGCGGCGTCGTGGCTGTTATGGCTGCGATCATCCCGATCAGGGACTCGGTGACGACCGTGCGGATGTTTTCTGTGGGCATGGGGCGTCCTATGCCGGGTCATGCCCGGGCGGTGGGGGGTAGTTATGATGTGCCAGCGTAAGTGCTATCTTCCGAGGTGGAATTCCATTAGGCGTGGGGGGGTGGCATGACTGAATTAAATACGCGTCGCGTATATCACTTCATCGACAATGAATTTGGTTTGCTGAACTTACAAAATCGAAGATTGAAGATATCAACTCTTATTGGGCTGAATGATCCTTTCGAGCTTCTAAGTAATAACATCCAGAATAAAAAGGTCAGATCTTTGTTTAATATTGCTAAAAGCATTTTTGACAAACGATTTGGAATTCTTTGCTTCAGCAATTCAAGTCAGAGCCCTGTTCAATGGGCGCACTACGCCGACAGAAACAAAGGGATTTGCTTAGGGTTTGACGTACGATCTGATTTATTGATGGATATTCAATACATCGCAGAGAGAATTAGCGAAGCTAGCTTTCCTACACATCCAGACTTTGCAGAGGAGTGGATGCAAAAGGTTCTTTCTACCAAATACTCACATTGGGCATATGAGGATGAGGCGAGGGTGTTCGTAAGACTTGAGTCAAAGATCGGTGAATGCTACTTCAGGGAGTTTGATACCGATATGACCTTGGTAGAAGTTCAAGTCGGGTTTAATTCTAAAATAACTAGGGCTCAGCTCGCCGATGCGCTGGGCGATATATCTGAAGGCGTCACTTGCTTTAAAGTGCGTCCCGCTTTTGGATCATTTCGCATGGTCCGAAACGAAAATGAGTCTTTGTGGAAGTAGTCGAAACTCCAGATTAGGCTGCTGCCTTAAGCGCTTCGAGGATCCGTTGTCCAGCGAGAGGCGGCACCGCGTTGCCGGTCATGTGCATAGTCAGTCGGTGGTTGTCGGGTCTCAGAGTGTTTTTTGGAAAGGATTGGGCCGCCATGGCCTCATCAGCGGTGATCATCCGCATCTTGTCGCCATCCACCACGGCCCATCGGTCCAGGGTAGTGATGGTGCCAATCGGCCGATCAAGGCTACGCCCGGTGAGGCCTGAACCCGATCCGTAATAGGGCATCACGAATCGGTCGCCGAAGCGCTTGCGCCCATTCTCTACCCGGATCAGCGTCGAGGTCGCGCGGCCAGGCTTCTCGATGGGCGACCAGTTGCCGGCGTCGAAATCGATGATCTGTCTGGCGGACACGTGCTGATAGCGCGGAAGCTGCAAGTGCAATGGCGCCCTGCTGCGAGAGCAAACCATGAACAGGCGCACACGGTGCTGCGGCACGCCAAGGTCGGCGCAGTCGACGATGTGGGGTGCCAAGGCATATCCCAGGCGCTGCATTGCATCCGCCCAGGCTGGGTACAGAATCCAGTCCATGAACTCGGGTACGTTCTCGATAACGGCGAAATCAGGTCGATTGATTTCGGCGTTGCCAACCGGCGCCCAAGCTGTCGATCGAGAGTTGTCTCGCTTTGGGTCAGCCTGCGCCAAGCCGCGGGCTTTCGTGTGACCCTGGCAGCATGGGGACGCGAGCATCAAGTCATGCTTCGGCACTTCCGACCAGTCAGCCTGGTGCAGGTCCTGGCACGTGTGGATGGTGTCCGGATTGTTGCGGGTATGCCACTCGACGGCCTCAGGCCAATGGTTCGCAGCCCAGAGAACATTGAGGCCGGCATTGCGGCCGCCCTTTGTCCATCCGCCGAAGCCGGAGAACAAGTCGATTGCTGATTGCATAGGGGATCCTCGCCGACTGGCGTGATTCGTTGAAGTGGGGTATTTGTGTTCGGCCCGGCATGGGGCCGGATAGGGAGCAGCAATGAAGCAAGTCGATTTGGAAGGCCTTGATCCGGATCTTGAGCCTGACAGCGAAAAAGTAAACCGATTGGCACGCATCGGGATAAGTGCATTACCTGTCGTCGGGGGGCCTTTGGTGGAGATTTTTAATTCCGTTCTGGAGTCCCCGCTGAACAAGCGTCGAACCGAAACAATGATCCGGATCGGTGAGGTCATGAATGAGCTCATCGAAAAAGGAGTGGTCACTGAGGAGGGGTTACGGGAGAACGAAGCCTTCATCAGCACGGTAGCTGAAGTTTGCTCAATATCTCTTCGAAATCATGAGGCAGAAAAGCTTGAAGCTTTACGCAATGCTGTAAAAAACTCTGCACTACCGAGCTGTCCATCAGACGATTATCGCCAGTTGTTCCTGGGCTTCGTGGACGCTTGCACGGTGACTCACATCAAGTTGCTGCATTTGTTTCGTGATCCAAGGGCATGGATCGCCAAACAGGGGAGGGAAGTTCCAGCAAATTGGTATATGGGGGGACTTACCCAAGTCATTGAGTACTCGATTCCAGAGCTGATTAATCAGAGCTCGCTTTACACCCCAATATGGAAAGACCTCTATCAGCGCGGCCTGGTTACCACTGATAGCCTTGGAACAACGATGGGGGTTGATTCAATGCTGGCTGGAAGAGCAACACCATTGGGCACCAAATTGATTGAGTTTTTAAGCTGAGTCATTCCTCATTGCGAATGCGCAACTCCTCGCGTTTGTACGCGATAAGCAATCTTGCCGACACGTTTTCGGGTGTCACGTATTCGTGTCGCGGAGGAGTGAGCAGGGGGAGGGCGCCGCCCGGGCCGAGGCCGTGCAGATGATGAATCATCAGTGTAATGGCCTCGCCCTGTTCCTCGAGGCCGCTCCAGGCCATCAGCTCAGCGAGGGCTTGGCGCGTACCGGGCAGGCAGTGCAGCCTGATTTCCTCTTCGCCGCGGCTCTTCTTCTTCGCCGCGGCTTTCGCTGACCTTTCCGCGTTACTCTTGGCCATGGCCTGCCTCTTCAATTCCGTGGGCCGGTATATCCAGCCATGTCTGTCGTCGGCGCTGGCGCACCTGGTTATTGATTTTTCTCACGCTGCGACCTTCACTTGATGCCAGGCGCCTGCGGCATAGAACAGCTTCGCGGCCTGAGCCTCATCCATCGAAATCTCGTCCGGTATGGCGATCCAGCCTGACGCGATTATGTGGTTTGGGTTACAGCTGTTGCGCAGCTCCAAGTAGTAATGTTCGATGGCATCGGTCAGGCGCTCGACCTTGTAGATGCCCTCCGGTGAGATCTCCACCGACTTCACATACTCGGTGCCGCGTTCGTCGCGACACATGGCGCTGAGGTAAATTGTCCATCTGTAGGAGAAGTCGAAGAGGGCGTTGGCGATGGCCAGACTTCGGATCTGCCGGCAACTCTTCCAGTTCGCCATGATCTGCGCGCCGCTGGGATCGATATTCACCACGGCGACGTGATTGGTCCGTAGCAACGCCCGGCAGCTACGTTCTGCCCGGGCGAAGCTGTTGTTGGGTTTGCGTTTCGACTTCATAGCGAGTCCGCCATTTTGCGAAGTGCCTTGCGCTCAGCGGCCGATATCGGCTTCGGCCGTCGCTTGAGGACCGTTTCAGGGTCTATCCAGTCGCGTCGCGCAGGCTTAGGCTTCATCCGCGCGGTTGGTAGGTCCTGATAGTTGCCGCCGGGGCGAGTCAAGAAGTCCGCTACCGCAGCCTCGATTCGGTCTGACTCCGTTTGTTTTGCTCGAACTGCGTTGAGGTTGAGGCTGATCATGCGGCCGCCTTAACCAGCCTCACGCCGGCCATGCTGAGGTTTTGGCCCTGGTCAGCCAC
Organism: Pseudomonas sp. Sample_24; assembly: GCF_004307605.1. Taxonomy (NCBI): domain Bacteria; kingdom Pseudomonadati; phylum Pseudomonadota; class Gammaproteobacteria; order Pseudomonadales; family Pseudomonadaceae; genus Pseudomonas; species Pseudomonas sp. Sample_24. The sequence continues at coordinate 105,862 of NZ_RCNW01000344.1, read as the reverse complement.
CATCGCATCAAGCGCTTCCCAATTGACGGTCAGCACGGAGATAGGCGCCTGCCCATAGGCCACAGCTTTGACCAGATCTAATAGGTCGAATACTTCGGCCTGAAGAGTCAGCGCCTGATGCGTTGATGCGGTTACCGACTGGGGTGTCGTTTGTGCTGCCGATGCGGATTTGATTGGAGCTGGAGTCACAACCGGGGCGGGCTCAGCGACAGACTCGATGACTTGCTTCGCCTTGGCCTCATCCTCGATTCGTTGCAGTTCTTCTTTCCGAATGCGCTCGCGCTGTGCTTCGGCTTTCGCTTCCTCGTCCTTCTTGTGCTCTGCGATTCGAACCTTGATCAGCGCGACCAGGTCGTCATTGGCTTTTATGACCAGTTGCTGAGCGTCTACGAAGAGGAACGCGTGATCAGCTGCCAGTGTGCGCAGGCTTTCGAGGTTCAGGCGGATGCCGTCGGCGGTTTGGCTGGCGTCGATTTTTGCCCGGGCCAGCTCGGTATCGACCGCATCCTGCAGGCTGGCAATGGTGCGCTTGTTCTTCATGGCGCCCGCGAAGTCTGCGGCCACCGTTGGCAGGGTAACGTTGCCCAGGGTCTTGTTAATCGCTGTGATGTGATCAGTCAGCGCCTGTTCGGCTTTCTGCTTGATATTGGTCTTTACCAGAAGCTCCTGAGCCTTCACCAACTTGTCGACCTTCAGGCGTGTTTCCCGGGCGTGCTTGCTGATGCGGTCCAGCGAGCAGAACAGCTCGTCGATGGTCTGGGTTTGCGAGAGCGCCTGTTTCTTTGCCGCCGTGACAGCATCCTCAACGTCTCCGCACCACTTCACGGCTTTTTTCGCGTCCGCGAAGTCTTGATCGGTTGTCAGCGTGGTTTTCACGGAGTCGATGACGGCCAGAGCCGACTGCTCGAACACTTTCAGGTTGCTGGCGGTGACCATGCCGGTCAGCTCGATGCGCAGCGCTGGCAACTCGTCCGGAGCCTTGCCGACAACGATTGAAGGGGCGTCCGCCACTTCGTGGCGGGAAAGATCGGCCTCGAACTGTTTCCAGCCTTCGACCAACTGACCAGCACGACCGGCGACCGGGCGATATTCCATGCTGACGAAGTTTTCGGCGGTGCCGTCAGAGCACACGAAGATCACGCGCTCGGCGCCGCTCACCAGCAGCTGCTGCTCAAGCTGCCAATAGTAGTGAGGGGACAAGTCTTCGGCGCGCACCTGGGCGACCAACGATTCGTTCCAGAGCTTATGCTCGAACAACGTCTCGCCGAGCATCGTCGCGCCGTCCATCGAGGCGAGCATGTTGCCCGATGTCCCAACGACCGGGTACAGCTCTTCGCCAATCATCGCCTCGACCAATGGCCGGGCCAGCGCTTCGGTTGCGTGGCCTTTGTCGAAGATGTGCTGCTGCGATGGAGTAACCTCCGGTGCAAGGCCGGTCTTCTTCAACGTCAGCAGATCGGTGCGGGTTTGATACTTCGAGGCGCCCATCATTGCTGGCGCTTCGGATGCGGTGAAGTGCTGGCTGCGCAGGGCATGCCACTCGGCGGAGCCTTGAGCTACGTTATGAATTTTCATGCTTGATCTCCGTCGAGGGCTTTCAGGTTGGCGATTTTTTCTTTTTGCGCGTCGCTCAGCGTGTACTTGCTGCTGATGGTCGCGATCAGGTGTTCGGGACTGGTACGGCCCGCATCAATCAACGGCTGCCATTTAATGAGGTTCTCGTCGAGCAGGTCGTCCTGGTAGGTGGGCAATGCTTCCGGCTCGGGCTGAGCTTGCTGCAGGGGGCTAATGTCGCGCGCCGCTTCCTCGAAGGACTTGCCTTCCATTTCGTCGGCGGTTGGGGCTGATCCGACTTCGGGGAATGCTTTGCGCAGAGCCTGAGCTTCGGCGCATTTGGCGAGCTGGGCAAAAGCCCGGCGCTTCCACATGGCATTCGGCGCGACGGTGTCTTTTCCGGCCGTTGCATAGTTCTCCATCCAGCGCTCGCTTGCGGTGAACTCGGCAACAAGCCCGTTCGACATCTGCCGCTTCACCGTGACCCGGCACCATTCCGGATACGTGACTTCGACACCTGCCAGCTTCGTGGTAACCGATGGCCCGAACTCAGGGTCGCTGATGCCGGCGTATTGCCCGGTTCTTGCTGCCTGAATGCGGTAAAGGCCGATCCCCGGCATTACCACGTCGACCATGCCGCGGCCCTTTTGGTAGACCGGAACGATGTGAACCGGCTTCAGCATCGGGTCCAAGTGCGCGGCCTGGCAGTAGGCCAAGACCATTACGACCGAGTTACGAGCAGCTCCCGGGTACAGGCTGCCACTCAAAACCTCGACAAGTGCTGACTCGGACATGGCCGGCTCTTGGTCGACCTGTTTCATTACTGCGGACATGGGGAATCCTTGCCGCGATGTACGCAGCGTTTGAAGGTGTGGGTTATTGAGTGACGCGATCAGCCAGAGCGCTGAGCAACATCAGAAAGGAGAGGGTGGTGATTGCCGAGAACGATCCGCGCCAGATCAAAACGCGGCGCGTCCATTGGCGGCTGGTCATCGAAACACCCGGTAGGTGGTCGAGTGCGGTACCTGGCACACGCCAGACGAATTACGCGCTTCGGTGTAAATGGCAATCGCGGAAACAAGCAGGGTTGCAAGAGCCCAGTAGGTAAGCTTCATGGTCGAACCCTCACGGCGATTCGTCCGCCTTTCATGGTCGGCGCCAAGCGTTGGGGTAGATTGGCGACCAGGTCTTCACGCTGACGCCCGATCACCTCGTTGAAGGGAAGACCGAAACCGAGCAGAGCGATTTTTCGCTCGATGTCGTCCAACTGCTCGTCGATGAGCGATTTCACGAGTGGTGTACTCATGCAGCCTCCATGCGCTTTCGACTGATCTTCAGCAGGCGAGCGCTGTAGTGGTGGAACTCTTCGGCGGTGATATCACCAGCAGTGAAGTGTCGGACGATCAGTCCCTCGGTGAGGCTGTCGTCGATTTCCCAGTTGCCATGATGCTCAAGGGTTTCCAGCGACTGATCTATGGCGATATGCGGGCTCATAGTTCAGCGTCCTCGGACTGGGCGATCAGCGCATCATCTGCGAGCGGCTCCAGAAGGGTTTCGGCGATCTCGCCAAGCTTGCCCAGCGGGTGGTCGCTGTTGCCGAGCAGTTCCGCTACAGCGGTCTTGTCCGAGCTCCCATTCGCTGCTGTGATCAGCAGCCAACCGAGCGCCGGTGTATGAACCTCACTGTCAGCAAGTCGGTTGTTCACGTATTCATCCACTGCCAAGGCGAACTCCTCAGCAGTCACGCCCTGTGGAGCATGCATTCGGCGCTGAAAGGACACATTGTTGCCGCGCAGCAACTCTTCAGCCGCGTTGTAAATCCACTCCGCCCGAGCGTCATCTTGCGGGCTTTCGCTCACTGGAGGCGGCAGGCGACGTTCAAGTCTCAATTGAGCAAGCTGTAATGGGTTCATGACCGCCTCCAGAGGGCGAGGTGGAGTAGGCGAGGGCCGCCCATCCGTTTTAAACATATGGACCGTGGGCCATTAGGCGCGCTCCACTTTTCAGATAAGCGATGCAGGGGGCCGCATTGCGCGGTGCAGAATCATCCGCATCGGGGTGCGATCTGGCAGGAGCCAATCCCTGCATCGATCCGAGTTCATTCCTCCGGATCTCGCTGGATGGAAGCTGTGCTGCTTGGCGGCAGGATTCAGATCACACTCCGATGCGGCCTGGTGCTGGGGAGTACCAGGGCTTCGGGCAGTTACAGTCAGACTGACGTGGCGCTGGTTGGTTATGCTGCTGATGCAGTCTCATCTGCCTTGCATTTCACGCCGCAGAAAGGGCAGAAAGTCGAGGCGATGTAGGTATCGATCTTTACCTTTCGGAATCCACCAGCCTTTTTCGGCGCTTGGTATTCACCCTTGATGTCAAAGACCGGCATGGTTACCAAGCCTTTGTCGGTGAGGCCCATACGGATAGACGGAAAATCGAAGTCCAAGCCGTGAGAGCCTTCAGGCATTTGCTCTCTAATCCGTGTCTCGATCAGCCCCTTCACGCGTCCGTAGCATTCACATTGCATGTCAGTGTCCTCGGTTGATTTCCCGTCTGGCCCTGTCGCCAAGGCCAGCCAGTGAAATCTGTTTTCCATTCCATGCGCGGCGCCGCGGTTTCCCCACCTAGCCGGCGTCACACATTTCGTGTTCGGTGTTCTTCGCCGGCTGGCTTGCATGGTTTAGCGTCCTCCCATATGGGGAATTCGGCAGGTTCCAGAGCCTGCATGGAGATCGAAATTTGTGTTTCGCGCTGTGCCCGTTGCCGGGGATCGATCCGCGAAGATTCCTGACTGTTAAAGAGCGGCGGGCCTGTTGAGGCCCTTCGCTGCCGGTCCCTGTAGAGTGCTCGGTGACGATGGAGTGAAGATAAGCCAATGCCTAATATCCTGTAAATAGGTAATGCCTAATTATTTTCAAGTTTTTTGCCCGTCAAGAAAGGTTCATTTCCAGATATGCAATTTGGCATCGCTGGGATAAGCTTTGCTAATGCTGTATGTATATCCAGTATTTAGGGGGCGAGAATGGCAAAAACGAATAAACAAGAAAAGCCGGCAGAGCGGCTGGAGGTGAGCGGGATTGAGCGGCTAGGGCTGCGCGTTTCGGAAATGATCAATCACCCCGTTGCGCAGATTCAGCGCTGGGTGACGATTCACCGCCTGGACACTGATGGCGATCGGGAATGGGAGGAGGTGATGGGCTTGCTGTCTGAAACAGACGGCATTGACATGACGTTCAACGACGATGAGTCGGTGACGCTGAGGTGGGAAGCGAGCGCGGTAGAAGATCGGCCTGTGGAGGTTGCGGAGGAAGTCGAAGAACCAGCGCCTTTCTGACAGGCAGTAAAAAGCCCGCTCAGTGGCGGGCTTTTATTTAGTAGATGAGTCAGTGTAGTTGGAGAGAGCCAGCGCCTACCAATTCAGACATTAAGGTAAAGTAACTGGTTTTCTCTTCTTTGGATTCGATATTAAAAAGCTTGTCGCTATATTCTTCCGCAAGGTTTAGGTGTGCAACTACTTCTTTTTCTTTGCTAGGGGAGGCGGAGTACACAAAATACCTTGCCGAATCTTCGCCTAAGGCTTTTCTACCTTCCATGAATGTCATTACTTTCATGGTTGTTTCTTTGAATTTTGAATTGGTATCGTTTACATTGAAGTCAATAGCTTCAGTAATGTGGAATCGGCCATTTTTCAAAAGAAAATCAGCTGAAAATCCTGTTTTATCACTTAGCTGATAATTGTGGATTATTTTATGCTTGCTCAAATCGTCAGAGTCTTTACCTAAAATTTCCATTCGTTCGAATGTGTTTTTAAGGTAAGTGCTAAGGCGTGAATTTCTGTGTACCCTTTCTTTAGATGAAAAAGGTTTAACTAATTCGTTAAAGAGGTTGGAAACTCTGCGCTCATACTGGTGTATGTCATCGATTATGAAAACATCTATGCTTGAAAGATATGTTCGGGACTGGCCAAATGCACTCAGGTATTGAGAAGCTTGCTCGGGTGATTTTGCCCAGCTAGCAATAGACTCCAACCCGGATCTTAGCGAATCAAGATCCGAGGGTTCAGAAGTACCATCCAGTATTCTCGCTTTTGCCGAGGCGCTTAACGTTCTAACGTCAACCTTTGAGTCAGTAAAAACTACCAGCCCTATATTGACTATCTCCCCGCGCTTCGGGTCAGGCATGTACTTTATTACGGCGTACTTAAAGGTAATCATTCTATTACCCTCACAAGAATTTCATTAGTGCGTCAATTCGATCATTTCGAGCGGTAGACTCCCACCACTCAATATACTTTTGCCTATCAGCTTTCGACATCCAGTGTGTTGGGAAGTTCGAAAGTATAGCAGAGATATCTTCTGCGGTAATTTTTCTTATTTGCTCAAGGCAATCTACGGCTTCGCTACGTATATAGTTTTTTGTAACATTGAGCATCGAAAATACTATTTGAGTGTTTGTTGTGGGCTCAGTCGCCTCAAACCCTTTGTGATCAATTTCGAAGCAGGCTCTACTGAAGTCGAATGCTAAAGCAATTATGGAGTCGCCAAAACTTGTTCTCCATAGGTAATTGCCCCAGTGTCTGTCAACATTATTTACGAATAAGTCGAATGCGTACAGTCGGCTAAAAAAACGTTTCAGATTTGCTACCGGAGTGGCTCCTACGAGTACGCTTTGAATAAACGTTTGGTAGTTTATGGCTTTGTTACCATTTACTACTCCACCTTCCCATACTGAGCCAAATGCCAGCTCACCTGATGGCATGGTTATGAATGAGTAGGGCGGAGTAGGGATGACTACTTTATATGCAAGCTCATAACAAAATAGCTCGGAGGCGGGAACCCGACCGTTTCCGTCTGCGACTGTCTTGACTGCATAGTGTTTGCCGTCGCGCCCTTCAACGATGATTTTGAGGTCTGCCGATCCCAAGTTGGAGGTGTGAGTAGTAATCACCTCAACCGGAAGCAGAGTTTTCTGAAAGGAAGCCTCAACGGGAAGTCGAGCTTCAGCAGGTACGCCTTCAGCAGTATCGTCGAAATTGGGAGCTGACTTATCCATGTGTCCTTCCGTCATGTTCGCAGATAAATCTGCGGTGCTTTGATATTGATAACAAAATTATTCAACGTCCGGATTGCGTGAGCCCAAACCACGAAGCTGCCTTCCGCATTAATGAAGCTACAAAAGATGAGCATTCCACACCAGCAGTACCCGTGCCTGAATGTAGGTGTCTTCCGCCCTAATGGTTTGCGGCGGATGCCGAGGGTTGTCCGAGAGCATGTTGATTTGCTCATCCCCCAGCCACTGAAGCCGCTTGATGTACAAATGCCCCTCCCAGGAGAACATGTAGATCCCGTCGCCTACGAATTCCCGGATGCTAACGTCGACCAGTAGCGGGTCGCGGTGCTTGATCGTGGGCGCCATCGACTGGCCCCAACCCGTCACCATCTTTAAGTGGAAGTGTTCTTTGAACTCAACGCCCATCTCGCGCAAATGCTGTGGACTGACACGCACGTCCTGGAACATCTCGGGGTAGTCGTGTGGGATCTGCCCGCCGCCCATTGCCGCGCGAACGTCGTAATGTGCGATCCACACCTCATCGCCCACGGCACCGGGGCGATAGTAGTCGAGCTCAAGCACGCCACCGCCATCCTCGGCTTCAGCCACTTCAAGCAATCGCCTGCGGGCGTCTTCAGAAAGCCTTTTTCCTTGCTTGGAGATCATGCTGCGCACGATCTCTGATGCTGACTTGATACGGGCAGGAGTCTTTTCGAACTCGCCACCATTGTCTTCAGCAGGAGTTGCGGTGGGCGTCGATTCGAGAGATGAGGCAGGCCTTCCGAAAGAGAAATGGTAATCCAAGCCCCAATGTTCAGGCCCAACAACGTCCTCAAAATAGGCGATAACGTCCATTAGTTTCGACTTGTCGATACGGCCATTTTTCACCCAGCCCTGTATCGACGGAGGCTTCACCTGGAAGTCGTCTGCAAGTTTCTTTTTCGATACGCCCTTGGCGATCCGCGCTGCCTCAATGGCTGCGCCTAGTTCTGGTCCGGTAAGCATTGCCTAATTAAGCCTATCGGCAGATTGGTTAGGCAATGGCTTGTCGAGGATAAGGTAATGCCTTATATTCACTTCCAGTCTCCAGGAGAAAAATCATGAAATCAGCAGAAGCAGCCAAAGAAGCGTCCCGTTTGCTGGGCAGCCAGGCGGAGTTGGCGCGCCTGCTGCGGGTAACAGCCCCCACTGTCAACCAATGGTGTTCCGGAGAACGCGCGGTACCAGCAAAGCGCGCTTTGCAAATCGAGGCACTGACCGGTGGCCAAATCAAAAGATCAGACCTGTGTCCCTCTTTTCCCTGGGCGCAGATCAGCCCTGTGATCTGCCAAACGCTTTCCGCCGCCTAACAGACCACTTTTCGCTTCGAGGCGAGCGAAACAGTTGCGCGCTCAAAACCCCGCAGCTCATCACCGTCAAGTCGATCACGCAAAGGGCCGGCAACCCTCTCAAACGTAGGCCAAAGCCGAAGTTGGGACGACAAGGGAAGGGTGGAAGCCAAGGCAACCACCAAGCAGCAGAGAGCGGCTATCTCGCCTTGTAATTCGGAATGAGTGGTCATGGATGCGTCCCTGATCAGTTGATAACCAGATCATCGCTTTGTCGGCGTAACGCCACCACGGAAACAAATTTGAGGTTTTACGAATGGAAGATTTTCTGCGGGCCTGTCAAAGCGCTGTTCTGGATAACGAGGCCAAAGCACTGGCGGCAAAAATGGGTGTTCCGCACGTTGGCCTGCTCCAGCGTGCCAACCCCGACAACGATGCTCACCACCTGACCGTGGAGCACTTGTTCGGGATCTTGCTGCACACCGGCGACATGCGACCTCTAGCGGCGCTCGCAAATGAATTCGGTTTCGACCTGGTCGCTAAGTCTGCTCCCCAGCCTCAGGCGCTCACCAAATCGCTGATCAATGTCGGCAAGGAAGTGGCTGATTTGACTATCGCCGTACACGAAGCGCTCGGCGACGACCATGTCAGCACCTTCGAAAAATCCTTGATTCGCCAAGAGATCAACCATGTCCGGCAAAGCCTGGACGTGATGGATGCGTCGGTGAAGGCGGCCTGAATCCCAGGCACAAAAAAGCCGAGATTGCGCCCCGGCTAATTCGATACCACTCAATGAGGCGGATTATGCAGAGCCAACCCAATTCAAGCAATACCCCGAACCATGTCGCGACACGTTTTATGAATTCTGAAAACGTGTCGCGTACCACGATGTCTTCCCGCGAGATCGCCAACGTCACCGGTAAGCGGCACGCCAACGTGAAGCGCGACATCACCGCGATGCTGAAAGAACTGAAATTAGATGTACTCAGTTTTGAGCACATCTATTTGGATGGCCAGAACCGCGAGCAGGTCGAATACATGCTCGATCGCGAGCACACCGACTGCCTGCTCACCGGCTACAGCGCGCCGATGCGCCTGAAGGTGATTCGCCGTTGGCGGGAACTGGAACAACAGCAGGGCGCACGCGAACAGGTGCTGCTCAACGGCACCAAGGTTGTCGGCGAGATCGCCATCATGGAGTGTTTCACTCGCCTGCTGAAGCCCGCGGCGTCTTGCCAGATGGCAATGCTCACGAAGATCGCCCAGAACAACGGCCTGGACCCGAAGTTTCTCCCGGGCTACGCCGTCGACGCCGCGCCAGATGCTGCCGGTGGCTCCTCGATACCCACCAAGTCGGCCACAGCCCTCTTGAAAGATCATGGGATTCGCTACGCGCCGGCGGCGTTCAATCGCGCCCTCGCAGCCAAGGGATTTCTCAAGCAGCTGCAGCGCAAAAACTCCAAGCAGGAGACAGTCGACTTCTGGTCGGTGACTGAGCAGGGCCTTCGTTTTGGCAAGAATTTGACCAATCCTCAATCCCCCCGCGAGACGCAGCCTCACTGGTACGTCGATCGCTTCCTCGAACTGGCCAAAATGGTCGGGAAGGCCTGATATGCAATTCACCGTCACGATCAACCAGGTTAAGGCGCTGGAGTGGGGGCTGAACTCCCAGCAGGCCCTGCTGTTCGCCTTCGTCTATGGCTGCCCGAGTTGGACCAAGCCAATCAAGACGGACGATGGGATCTTCTTCGCGCTGAGCAAGGCCAAGATCATCGAGGAGCTGCCGCTGCTCACCGATAAGCCGGACACCGCTTACCGCATGCTGAAGGCCCTGGAAGAGGCCGGTTTGATTGAGCTTTCCAGCACCTCGAACATTACGCTGTTCCGCCTGACCGAGAGGGCGATCGAGTGGAATCAGAAGCTTGATGGATCGGAAAAATATCCGACCCCTCCAGAGAACAAAGGTCGGAAAAAAATCCGATCTACCTCGGAAAAAAATCCGAGCAAGGTCGGAGAAAAATCCGAGCAAGGGTCGGAAAAATCTCCGACAAATCAGGATACCAATCATCAGGGTACCAATCAGGATACCAGTCAGGACTTGCAAGACGGCCCGGACAAGCCGGCCCGCAACCTGGTGCTGGTGGTTGATCGCACCGACGGTCCCCGCGTCGAGATTCCCGCCGACATGCCGGGCCCCAAAGACCAGTCCTGCAAAACCTTCAAGGCTTGGGCGAACTACGCCATGGCTTACCGCAAGCGCTACAGCACCTGGCCGGTGTGGAACGCCAAGGTCGGTGGTCAGCTCGGCCAACTCGTTGACCGCCTCGGCGCTGATGTCGCCCATCATGTCGCGGCCCACTTCCTGAAAACCAGCGATGCCGCCGTCCTTCGCAAGTGCCACAGCCTCAACGAGCTGCTGGCCAACGCCGAGAGCTATCACACCCAGTGGGTGACCGGTCAGCGCATCAACGGTGCCACCGCGCGGCAATTGGAGCGCACCGAGGCAAATGCATCGGCAGCCGAGCAGGCAGCTCAGATGGTTCTGGCCAAGCGCCAGGCGGGGGCACGCAATGAATACCTTTGAGATGAATGACCAGCAGGTGGCCGGCCTGGCGGCAGCGATCTGTGCCACCGCTGAGGCAATGGGCCAGGAGATGAACCCAGGTACTGCGGCGATGATGGCTGAAGACCTGTGCGCTTACTCCGTGCCTGTCGTGAAGGCTGCGCTGAAAGCCTGCCGCTTTGAGGTGAAAGGCAAGCTGGCCATGGCCGACATCCTGCAGCGCGTTCAGGCCGCCGACGGCCGCCCGGGCAAGGACGAAGCCTGGGCAATCGCCATGACTTCGAACGACGAATTCGAAACCGTGGTGCTGACCGATGAAATTCAACTGGCGCTGGCGGCCGCGAAACCTGTCCTCGATGCCGGCGATAAGGTCGGCGCGCGCATGGCTTTCAACAGCGCCTACGAGCGTCTGGTCGGCCAGGCCCGGGAGGACAACAAGCAGGTCAACTGGCACGTGTCTGTCGGCTTCGACGCCAATCGCCGTGTGCAGGCAATCAGCAAGGCCGCGCAGATGCAGCGGATCCCCCAGGAGCGCGCCCAGCAATATCTGGCAGACCTGAGTGTCGAGCCAGTCACCGAGGATGGCCGGGCGCTGGCGGGTTTGATCACCGGCACCGTAACCCGGCCGGCGCCGAAGCTGCGCGCCAAGCTTGCGGCCGTGAAGGATTCGATGCTCGCCATGCGGAGAGTGTCGGCCGAGAAAAAAACAGAACTACGCATCCTGGCAGCAAATGAGCTGGCTGATCGCCGTGCGCTGCTGGTTCAGCAGGCCGAACAATTGGAAGTAAGGAGGGCGGCGCAGTGACCATCGACAAACAGAAACTCCAGAAACTGCTGTGGAGTGAAGTCGCTTCCTGGAAGGCTGACTGTGGGAACTGGAAGCAGAACGCAGAGGCGCTAGGTGAATTTCTCGGTGAGAAGACCGTGGAGGAAGTGGCGTTGGAACTGTTGGCAGAGAACAAGCGGCTGCGCGACTTCCTTTCCGATATCAGCAAAACATCTGGCGACAAGGGTGCCGTCAGGGGCGCGCGCCAATTGTTCAAGGAGTTCGGGCAATGACCGAGTTCGCAATCCGCAGCCAGCGCGACATCAGCCGCCTCATGGGCGTCCTTCACGCCACCGACTTCACCAAGCCCAAGATCGTGGTCATCAAGGACGAGAAACGCCCGGACGTCTGCAATCGCAAGATGTGGGCAATGCTCAAGGACGTATCCGAGCAGGTGATCTGGCACGGCAAGAAGCTGAGCAGTGAAGACTGGAAGTGTCTTTTCAGTGCCTCGCTGGAGAAGCAGCGCGCGGAGCCTGGCCTCGACGGTGGTTTCGTCGTGATGGCGGTATCGACCCGCAAGCAATCTCAGAAGTGGTTCAGCGCCCTGTTCGAGCTGATGCATGCCTTCGGCGCCGAGCATGACGTGCGCTGGACTGAGCAGGACAAGTGGGGAGGGCGGTACTGATGCGCGTAGCCATCAAGGAATCGAAGGCGCCCAAGCCGAAGAAGTGCAAGAACCCAGCGTGCGGGGACTCATTCGTTCCGCAGCGACTCGGGCAGGCGGTATGTGGCTACAAGTGCGGTCTAGCGATAAAGGAGGTCAATCAGGCGAAGGCTGGCAAGGCGTTGGCCCAGGTTGGGCGCCGCGAGATCCAGGTGCGCAAGGAAAAGCTGAAGACCAGGGCTGACCACCTGCGCGAGGCTCAGCAAGCGTTCAACGAGTACATCCGCCTGCGTGATGCCCATCGCCCCTGCGTGAGCTGTGGTCGCCACCACGAAGGCCAATATCACGCAGGGCATTACCGATCCGTAGGAGCGAACCCTGAACTGCGGTTTGAGCCGCTCAATGTGTGGAAGCAGTGTGCGCCGTGCAATACGCACCTGTCGGGCAACTTGGTGAACTACAGAATCTCACTCCTACAGGAAATCGGCGCCGAAAAAGTTGAATGGCTTGAAGGCCCTCATGAGCCCCGCAAATACACCGTCGAAGAAATCAAAACCATCAAGGCCGAATACCGGGCCAAGACCCGGGAACTGAAAAAGGGGCAGGTAGCATGAAGTTGATCAACGCACGTCAAGCGTGGACAGACGCACAGCATGAGTCGAACGCCTCAATCAGTGCTGCAGCGGCTGACCGGGCAAAATCCGCAACCGTCGTCCGGAAGGAGAAGGCCGCGCTGCGCGAAATCATCTTCGCAGCCCAAGGTGAAGACAAAGAAGAGCGTATCAAGGCTGTGCGACAGAAGATCCACATTGCCGAAACGCGCCGCACGCCAATTGGACGGTCGACACATCGAGCCGCCCACCTGGTGACCATGGGGAAGGTTCAGAAGGCGATCGAGTCGTTGCCGTTTCAAGTGCAGCAGTTGGGGCACTACCTCTACCACCCCTGCATGACCGTCGTGCATATGCTCAACGCCGAAAAGCTGATCTGGGCGGATACTGACTTCGGCGCGCTCACCGATGCCAAGGCGGCGAAGGTGCACTGCTTGGTCACCGTTGCGCTCCAGTCCTACAAGTCTGAAGCAAACGGTGGCGATGCTTGGGGGCCGGCTCGAGTGTCTAACGCCATGATGAAGCTGTACGGAATCGCTATCCAGCCCAAGCACTGGGATCGCGACTGGCTCGACATCTGGAATTTCCTGCGAAATGCCATTGAGGAAGTGGATATTCAGGCACAGCAGCCAGTGTGGCAGGTTATTCACGCAGAAAATTCAGAAGATGCGGCATAAAGGTGTTGCTTTGGTGGGGAATTTGATGTACTTTTCCCACACTGCGCAACTTACCTCCAGCGCACGACAACTTCGAAACCCGGCCACCGCGCCGGGTTTTTTATTGCCTCGAATTCAACCTTCTGGAGCTGCGCATGAAGCTGAAAGCCAAAAGCAATTTGCTGGAGCGCGCTAGAAAGGCTTGGGAGGCGGTCGCACGCCAAGTTGGCGAGACTGACTTCTCGCGTCATCCGCGCACCGGAGAATATTTGCATCCCGGCGTCGCCATGGGTTGGCGCATCCACAAGAAGAATCTGTAGTTTCACCTGTAGCCAGGGCAGCCTTCGGGACGGCCTGCACGTCGATAGCCGGATAGTGCGACGTACGGAATCAACACCGGCAGCTCAACAAATCAGTTCCGTTCGTCTATTCGACAGCACTGAAATCTATGGCCAGTTTCCCATATATATGGCCCAGAATTGCTGGACCTCACTGATTGAGGTGCGTATGGCTAATGAAACTAAAAACGGGCAAGACAGCTCAGTGACTAAACCGATGCCTGATTCGAACGAGCCAATGGCAAAACCTAGCAGCCCAGCATCGACTGATCCGATTAAGAATCCCGCGGCCCAAGATCGTGATAGACCCGAAGATTGGAAAGACCCAAACGAAACTGAAGATTTTGATGAAGATGATTCGTTACGCTCAAATAATTAGATAACAGCTTCATAGGTCGATCGACGCGAGCCACAGACTCTCATCTCAACCAAGCCTCAGCATTTGCTGGGGCTTTTTCTTTTCGGCTCCACCACACCCATCGCGCTGAGCTGGGAGTGCTGCTGGGGCTGATTTAATTCAAGTCATGCCAACGGAGTCGAGCGCATGGAGTACTTGCAGCGCCTGCTCGACAATCTCGACAGGTTTGGATTGCTGATTGCTGGCTTCACTGGCGCCGTCATTGCCAGCTGGTGGCACAAGGACGACCTAACGGACTGGCGCGCCTGGGCGATCTTTCTGATTACCGGTGTCGCCTGCTCCTGGTACCTGACGAGCATGGTCAGCTCCTACCTGGGAGTGACCGAGCCGAGAATTGTCGCGGGCATCGGCTTCCTGCTGGGTACCTTCGGTGGTTCACTTCTCGCAGCCATCAACCGCGCCATCAAAGCCGCTGACCTGTGGGCGCTCATCCGCCAGCGGTTCGGGGGAGGCAACCCACCATGAATCTTGAACTGATCAACTCCATCGCCTGCGGCTTGATTGCCTTGTGGGCGACCTGGTGTGTGCTGAGTGGCCGAGTGCGAGACGGAATCCTCGGCAAGCTCATTTATTCGGCAATCGCTATCAGCGGTTTCGTTGTGATGACCCGCAACCAGAACATCTTCTTCGGACCGACGACCGCAGGGCTGACCCTGCACGTGTCCCTGGCCCTTGCCGGCCTGCGCCATATCTTTATGGTCATCTGGTGGCAGAGGGTGAAAGCCTGGCTGTGCCGAACGCTGAACTGTGAACGCTGCATGCGCTGTGACAAGACGCCGGGTGGAATTGATCGGCGTAAACACTAGGCCGCCCACATTTCGCGACTCACCGATTTATGCCGCAACGTATCTAACACGCGTAATATCGCCGGCCGAGTCAATGCGGAGCCTATCCTTTGCGCCTAATTTCCAATGTTGAAAAAAACACCCAGTCGCATCTGTACGAGTTGAAGCAATTAATCTCATGGTCTGAGCGGATCGTGATTTGTTCGGGGTGGATGAAAGCTACTGGCTTGTCTCTCCTACTGAGAGACATTCGTGCGGCGATCCGCCGGGGCGCCAAGATAACGGTGTACACCAATCAGGAGCATACCGAGCCAAGTTGCATCAAGAGCCTGGTAAAAGTTTCTGGGCTGAAGCACTTCAATGTGCCGAAACCGATCTATCTCCATTCGAAAATTTATTACGGGCAAAAAGGCAATTCATATTCCGCTATTGTTGGCTCCGCTAATGTCACGAGGGGAGGGTTATGTACCAACGAAGAGCTTTCATATCTGGTAAGCGGGAAAATCGGTGACGATGCTCACGTGCAACTTGAGTCATATCTCAAACGCCTCTTTGAGCTTGAGGCAACGAAATCACTAGGATGAGTACATGACAACCAAGCAGCCCGACTGGGAGGTGATCGAACGTGCCTACCGGGCCGGTGCGCTTTCCATCCGAACCATCGCTGAGCGTAATGGCGTCAGCGATACCGCCATTCGCAAAAAGGCTAAGGTCCTTGGATGGGCGAGAGATCTATCGGAGCAGGTACGCAAGGAGGTTCGCAACAAGCTGGTTCGCGGCGAGGTTCGCGATGATCAATGTGCGAACCCTGAGCGGGACGCCGAGATCATCGAAGAGGCAGCGGAAGAGGGCGCGACGGTTGTTCGCAGTCATCGCCGGGATATTCGCAAAGCCACGAACCTTGCGAACCTGCTGATGGATGATCTGCTCACTACGATCAAGCGGCGTGAGGAAATCGAAGACGCCATTGCTGACGAGACGGCCGACGATGAGAGCGGTTTCCGTCGTGGCTCGATGCTCGCAGCGGTTGCTCTGCCCAGCAACGCCAAAACCCTTTTCCAGTTGTCCTCGGCCATGAAGAACCTGCAGGTACTCGAACGCACTGCGTTCGGCCTTGATGACAAGGAACAATCGAAAGACTCCGACGAACTTTCGCAACTGATGGACGAACTATCGAAGGACGCCTGACATGAAACCCGAGCACATGAAGCTGCTCCGGGATCGATTCTGGCGACTGAACAACCTCTACTTCATCACCGACAAGCATGGGAAGAAGGTCCGCTTCCGCATGACGCAGGAGCAGATCGATTACTTCCAGGGGATGCACACCCGAAACATTATCCTCAAGGCACGGCAGCTGGGTTTTACCACGCTGGTCTGCATCGTCCAGCTTGACGCTGCGCTGTTCGAAGCTGCGAAGTGCGCACTGATCGCTCACACCCTGAACGACGCCAAGCGGCTGTTCCGGGAGAAGGTCAAATACGCCTATGACAATTTGCCCAAGGAGATCAGGGCAGCGAATCCGGCACGCAATGACGCTGCCGGAGAGTTGGTGTTCAGCAAAGGTGGGTCGCTCTACGTCTCGACCTCATTCCGGGGCGGTACGCTGCGTTATCTGCACGTTTCCGAGTTCGGGAAGATCTGTGCCAAATTCCCACACAAGGCGCGGGAGATCGTCACCGGCGCCTTCGAGGCAGTGGCCGCTGAATGCTTCGTCACCATTGAGTCGACAGCAGAAGGTCGGGCCGGATACTTCTTCGACTACAGCCAGTCTGCCGAGAAGCAACAAATGGCCGGCGTGCCCCTGGGCCTGCTGGACTGGAAGTTCTTTTTCTTCAGCTGGTGGCGCAACCCGCTGTACTGGCTGGATTCGACCGACGTCGTCATCCCTGACCGGCTGACCAAGTACTTCGACGACTTGGCCGCCAAGCACGGCATCGTCACAAACCCAGGCCAGCGCGCCTGGTACAGCGCCAAGGAAAAGACGCTCGGCGAAGACATGAAGCGCGAATACCCATCGATACCTGCCGAAGCATTCCAGCAGACGATCGAGGGTGCCTACTACGCCAAGCAGTTCACCAAGCTATATGCGACCCAGCGCATCGGCAAGCTGCCAGACAACAGCCACTTGCCGGTTCATACGTTCTGGGACATCGGTGTCGGCGACTCGACAGCAATCTGGTTTGTCCGGATCGTTGGCGACGAATACCACGTAATCGACTTCTACCAGAACAGCGGGGAAGGCCTGAGGCACTACATGAAGGTGCTCAAGAACCGAGGTTACACCTACGGCGAGCACTGGGGTCCGCACGACATCGACAACCGGGAGTTTGGCAGCGATGGCAAGACCCGCCGAGAACTCGCTCGAGAGGGCTACGAGATCGACGGTCAGCGCTACTCGATGACTTTCCAGGTGGTGCCGAAGCTCGGTATCGATGAAGGCATCGAGCAGGCCCGGGAGATCCTCCCCAAATGCGCTTTCGACGAAGCCAAGTGCGAGGAAGGCATCACCGCCTTGGAGAGTTATCGCAAGGAATGGGACGACAAGCGTGGGTGCTGGAAGGACAAACCCCTACACGATTGGTCGTCTCATCCAGCCGATGCATTCCGGTACTTCGCTGTCGCCCAGAGCGCAAGGAAGCCGGTCAAATCAATCAAAATGGGATTCGCACGCTAATGGCAGACGTCACCTACACCCGCCCGGAGTACGACGCGGCACAGACCCGTTGGCGGCTGGTGCGTGACGTGTGCAAGGGCTCCGAAACGGTCAAAGCTCGCGGCGATGTATATCTGCCGAAGCCGAATCCGCACGATGCCAGCCAGGAGAACGTCGAACGGTACAAGGGGTACAAGCAGCGCGCCGTGTTCTACAACGCCACCGGCCGGACGAAACACAGCCTGGTGGGCGCGGTGTTCCGCACCTGGCCAACGCTAACCGTCCCCGGGGCTCTCGACTACGTCTCGAAGGACATCGATGGGCAGGGCGTGAGCATCTACCAGCAGTCGCAATCGGTCATCGGGCATTTGCTCGAAGTCGGGCGTCACGGGCTGCTGGTGGACTACGCCGCCGTGAAGGCCGGCACCGTGAGCAAGGCCGACGAGCAGGCAGGCCGTGCTCGGGCAAGCGTTGCCAGCTACCCGGCCGAGTCCATCAGGAACTGGAAGACTCGCAAGATCGGTGGTCAGCACCTGCTGAGCCTCGTTGTGTTGCGCGAAGAGGTAGACATCGATACCGATGACGGCTTCGGCAGTGAGCGGGTTGTGCAGTATCGAGTGCTGCGCCTGGACGACGCCGGCGTTTACACGCAGGAGGTCTGGCAAGAGGGCAGCAGTGAGACGGCAATGATCATTCCCCCTTTCACGCCATTGAATGGCCTTGGGCAACCTTGGAAGTTGATCCCGTTCCAGTTCCTCGGCAGTGAGAACAACGACACCAGCATCGACGATTCGCCGCTGTACGACATGGCCGTGCTCAACATCGGCCACTACTGCAACAGTGCGGACTATGAGGATTCGGTGTGGTTCTCCGGACAGCCACAATTCTGGATTTCCGGTCTTGATGAAGCTTGGCGCGATCACTTGGAAGCGAACGGCATTTATGTCGGCTCTCGGGCGCCACTGACGCTCCCGGCCAACGGTTCGTGCGGTTTCGCTCAGCCTGAACCGAACACGCTCGTCAAGGAGGCCATGGACGCCAAGAAAGAGGACATGGTCTCGCTCGGCGCCCGACTGATCGAGCGGGGAAGCGCGGTCAAAACCGCGACCCAGGCTGACAACGACAGCGCCGCCGAACACAGCGTTCTCTCCCTGGTGGTCAGCAACGTCAGCGAGGCATACAGCCAGTGCCTGGTCTGGATGGCCGAGTTCGTGAACGCCACGGGCGAAACGCTCTACAAGCTCAATCAGGACTTCAGCCAGATCACCCTGGACGCGACGATTCTTGCTGCGCTGTTCAATGCGGTGCAGGGCGGCAAGCTGCCGGCCGGGGACTTCTGGCAGTATCTGCGCGATCGCGGTGTCATCGATCCCGAGAAGACCGACGACCAGATCCGAGATGAACTGGAAACCGAAAAACCCGGTCCTGACTTGGAAGACGATGAGGTAACCCCGAATGGCGGCAAACCAAGCGATCCTTGATGCCACGATTCGGCACGCCGTCTTCCTCGAGCAGCTGAAATCCGGGGAGGTTGCGAAGTTCGGGCCTTTCCTCAAGGAGATCGACCGCTCGATACGGGAGCGGCTGACCCGGGCAGACCTCACGGATTACACCGTCGCCCGCCTGGAGCGGTTGCTGAGCGAAGTCGACAGCCTGCTGCTGGGCATCTTCGACCGGTACAGCGAGAAGCTGAACCTCGACCTAATGGATATCGCCAACTACGAGGCCGAGTTTGAAGCGACTAGTTTGACCCGGGCGGCGCCGGTGGGTGTTTCGTTCGACGCCGCGGTGCCAGGTGCTGCTGCAATCCGTGCTGCCATCCTCACCAATCCGCTCAGTGTGCGAGGTGCGGATGGCGGGAAGTTGCTCGAATCATTCATTGAGGGATTCACCAGCACCGAGCGGCAACGTCTCACTGGCGCGATCCGGCAGGGCTTCTTTGAAGGCCAGACCAACTTCCAGATCATCAAGAACATGCGCGGCACCAAGGCGCTGAAGTATAACGACGGCATCCTGGCCACGACCAACCGGAACGCCGGTGCGATCGTCCGGACGGCGGTGCAGCACGTCGCCACCCAGGCGCGCATGGAGACACTGAAAGAGAACTCCGATGTCGTGCAATCGGTGGAGTGGGTCAGCACCCTGGACACGAAGACGACCAGCCAGTGCCGGACGCTCGACAAGCGCCGGTTCAAGCTGACGGAGGGGCCGCGGCCGCCGATCCACATCAACTGCCGCTCGACGGTGGTGGCGGTGACTCGCTTCAGCGCGCTGTTCGCCAAGGACGCCACCCGGGCATCCAACGGTGACAGCGGCGCGCAGCAGGTGAGGGCAGACCTCAGCTATTACGACTGGCTCAAGCAGCAACCTGCCTCCTTCCAGGACAAGGCTATCGGTCTGGTACGCGCCAAGCTGTTTCGCGAAGGAGGGCTGACTGTCGAGCGATTCTCTGAGCTCCAGCTCGATCGCAACTTTTCACCTCTGACACTCGAACAGATGAAGGGATTGGAGCCTTTGGCCTTCGAGCGGGCCGGCATTAAGTAGCGAGTGTAAGCTGGCGGGACCAAGGCGCTCCTTTGCGTCGGGTGCCTGCTTAATGGCGAAAGGGTCACGCTCGGGTAGAATCCGCAGCCTTCTGGAGGAGGGCTGCTATGAGATGGATGATCGCCGCGATTTTGATCGCGGTCCTTGGGTTACCAATTGCATTTACTGCAGGCGTTGTCATCAGCCTAGATGTAGCTGCCGAGAAAAATCCCGCTAAATCTTTGAAAGAGTTGATGGGGTCAGCAGGGGACTGGGTCTCTGGCTTGGGCGCTTTGGCAGCAGCGGCTATAGCGGTTTATTTAGCAGATAGGCAGCGGCGAGAAGACTTGCCGAATCTATCGGTCTCCGTCTCCGGGTCCTACCAATTCTCGATAGTAAATTACGGTCGTCTACCGATTGAGGTAAACGGTCAGTGGCTGTATCTGACGTCGAAGTACGGCACCTTCCTTCTTAGGCATGACCTGGACGAGGAAAGCGAGGAGCGAGCGGTATTAGGATTTGGCGAGATCGCCCATTTTCGCTACGGCGACCATCTGATGCTGAACATCGCGTCTTGGGCGCATGTTCACTGCAAACGAGACATAGGCGCGATTTCGCTTGTAGTGTCAACGCCACTAAAGGCATTCAGGTTTCCGTTGCCGGACTATATTGTGAGCCGTCTCAGCAATGAGCTGAGTCAAATCAAGACGAAATAGGCTCTATTGATTCAAGCCCGCCCAGCGCGGGCTTTTTTATGCGCGCGATTCACTCAGGCCTCGTCAATGACGGGGCTTTTTCATATCTGCGGGCAGGGCCTGCGAATCGTCTCTGGGAGACAAGCAAATGGGTTTGAAATATCAGCTGGACACTCTGGACGGTCTCGATGACTCCGTTAAATCGCTCTACACCGAGAAGGACGGAAAGTTTGTCCTCGGTATTGAAGGTCTGCCGCAACCAGAAGACGTATCCGGCCTGAAGTCGAAGGTTCAGGAACTGCTGGACGAGAAGAAGTCCGCGGACAAGGCGCGCAAGGACGCCGAGGAGCAGGCCCGCCTCGATCGTCAAGAAGCCGCTCGCAACTCCGGCAACGTCGAAGAGCTCGAAAAGTCCTGGTCCGAAAAATACAACCGCCGCGAAGCTGAGCTGAACGGCATGTTGGAGCAGGAGCGTGGAACGCTGAGCGGGCAGATCAGGGATCTGACTGTCGGCCGTACCGCTACTGACATCGCGTCTGCCTTGGCAATTCCAGGCAGCGCCAAAGCCCTGTTGCCGCACATCGAACGCCGCCTGGGCGTCGAGCAGCGCGACGGGAAGCCTGTGGTGGTCGTGCTCGACCCACAGGGCAAGCTCTCGGCGGCAACGCTGGACGAACTGAAAGCAGAATTCGCAAACGACACGGCGTTCGCGCCGTTGATCGCGGGTAGCAAGGCATCGGGCGGCGGGGCTGCTGGTGCTGGAGGTGGCGGCGGGGCCGCAAAAGGAAAAATCGGCGGCACCAAAGAGGAACGCACGGCCGCAATCGCGAGCCGGTTCCCGGATCTCCCTCAATCGTAAGGAATAACTCATGTCCCTGTCGCAAATGCAGGTTTTCAACGAATACATCATGCCGGCGACTCTCGAGACGCTGGATCAGTATCTCGCCGCTTTCAACGCCGCAAGCCGCGGTGCAATCGTGCTGTCGCCGGACGGCTTCACCGGCGACTTCCTCCAAGAGTCGTTCTTCCAGACTCTGGCGGCTGCCCAGCGCCGAGTGGATCGCTACAGCGCAAACGCCGCTGTTGCGGCCACCGACCTGACCGAGCTGAAGAACACTTCGGTGAAGGTCGCCGGCGGCTTCGGTCCGATCCGCTACGAGCCATCGCAGATGACCTGGCTGGAGCGCCCAACTGCGCAGGGTGTCGAAGTGGCGAGCCGCGCGTTCGCTGAGATCCTGCTCAAGGACCAGCTGAACACCGCAATCGCTGCACTGGTTGCAGCGATCACCGCCCAGGCCGCAGCTGTCAACGACGTGTCGGCTACCGCAGGCATCACCTACGCTGGCCTGAACAACGCCCATGCGAAGTTCGGCGACGCAAGCCAGAACCTGGTCACTCAGGTGATGCAGGGCACCAGCTACCACAAATTGGTTGGCCAGAACCTGGCAAACCAGCAGCAGCTGTTCCAGGCGGGCAACGTTCGCGTCGTGGACATCCTCGGCAAAATTTCCGTGGTGACGGACGCGCCGGCACTGATGCAGGCCGGCACCCCGAACAAGGAGATCATCCTGTCCCTGGTGCAGGGCGCTGCGCTGGTGCACGACGGTCGCGACATCATCAGCAACGTCCAGACCACCAACGGCAAGGAGCGTATCGAAACCACGCTCCAGACCGACTACACCTTCGGCTTGGGCTTGAAGGGTTACACCTGGGACACCACCACCGGCGGCAAGTCGCCAACCGACGCCGAACTGGCAACCGGTACCAACTGGGACAAGACCGCTACCAGCATCAAGCACACCGCCGGTGTGGCTCTGATCGGTGACGCTTCCAAGTAACACTTGATGGCTGAGCCGGGCGTCTCGCCCGGTTCGCTGAGGACTGATCATGAGCAACAAGAACGTTTGGTACCTTCGGGGGCCTTTCCATCAGTACGAGGAAGATGTGAAAGCCCTAGCGAAGAAGGCCGGCCTGCGCATTCTCGATGCGAACGTAACGGAAAGCCGCGAGGATGAAGCTGACGATGTGCCGGAGGTGACGCTGCGACAGGTTGATTTACAACCTGCGCTGCTGATCGACGGCCAGGGTGATGGCGATGGCGCTGCGCTGCTGGAGACGATCGGCAAGTTGAACGCAGAACGCGACGGTATCGTGCTGCTGATCGACGCTGCTGAAGGCCTTGCGCCGTTGGAACACCCGGGCGCCGGCGAGCTGCCGATCCGCCTGTTCGATGCGTTGAAAGCCATCCACGAGGGTGTTATCTCCCTCACCGACCAGCGCGACAACCTGACGGGCGAGACTGAATTACTCCGCGCCGAAGTCGCACGCCTCAAGGCGGCAGCGGAACAGGGCGACAACGCCGAGAAGATCGCTGCACTCAAAGCGCAACTCGACGCCGCCAATGTGCAATATCGAGCGAATGCTTCGTTAGAATCGCTGGAAAAGGCAGTAGCTGATCTGCCAAAGGCGTAATAATTCGGGTGCCAGGGTATTCGGCACCCGACTCCAACCCATACAGCGAGCTGATTCATGACTCTGATCATTGAGGACGGCACCGGAAAGCCAGACGCCGAAAGCTACGCGTCTGCCGATGACCTGGGTATGTATGCCGTGAAGTTCGGCCTGGCCATCCCCGCGGAGGTGCCTGCGCAAGAAGCGCTGCTGCGTCGGGCCGCCTTGGCTATGGATGGCAAGACTTGGAAGGGGCGCAAGACCAACAGCGAGCAGGCCCTGTCTTGGCCACGCCGCGGCGTCGAACTAGATTACGAGATCAAGCCCGACAACTACCTGCCCGCGCGAATCCAGTACGGTCAGATGGCAATGGCGGCTGAGATTCATGCTGACGATATCGATCCACCAGAGAAGCGCAAAGGCGCGGTGACGTTGGAGCGTGTCGAAGGCGCGGTAACCCGCGAGTACGCGACGATCCCCAACACCAGCGGTCGACTGCTGCCGGCGGCGCCGGATCGACCAAGTTCCACGCAGTTTGCGGACTACCTGCAAAGGCGCGGGTTGTTTGCCGTGCGCGTGTAGTGATAGCGTATTGCCTTCATAAATATGGAGGCTTGTATGATTGTTGATGGCAGAGAGAAACATGAGATTTGGAAAAGTGCTTACATTGCTGCACTGAGCGGTCTATCGGCAGTGCAGAACGCATACGCGAATGACATCGTCGATAAAGCTGCATCGATCGCGAACAAGGCGGTCGATGAATATGTAAAGCAAATGGCAGCAAAGTCTTACTAAGCAGCATCAACTGATTCGAGGAGTTGTCATGGCCTTTTACGACGAAATGGCCGTGATGGCTCTGGATATGATCACAGAGTTCGGCCAGTCCGTGACTATCCGCGCAACGACTGTCGGCGAGTACGACCCGGAAACTGGCACCGCACCGCCGGACACCATCACTGAGCAGACGGCCCAAGGCATCCTGCTCGACTTCACAGGCCAAGAATTCCAGAACAACAGTCTGATAAAGCAGGGCGACAAGAAGCTCAAGATCGCCGCGCAGGGGCTCGAGTGGGCGCCCGACCTGCTGAACAAAATCACCGTTCAAGGCCGCACCTGGTCAATCGTCCCGCCGCTGAAAGAGATCAACCCCGCCGGCACGCCAATTCTGTATGAGCTGCAGGTGCGTTCTTGAGCCGGGCCGGCGCCGGACAATCCGGCAGCTTCGCCCTGAGCCTTGCCGAGTTTGCAGCCCAGGCCACGGAGGCCATCGACGCCAGCCTGCGCGAAATCATCATCGAGGTCGGCAGTAGCGTCATCCGCATGTCGCCGGTGGGTAACCCGGAGATCTGGGCCCAGAACACCGTGGCCCGCCAGTACAACAAGGCCGTTGACGATCACAACAGCAGCCTGCGCAGCGATCCGGCCAACCTGACGAAAGCCGGCCGACTCAAGCCAGGCCGCAAACTGAACGACGGGATGGATATCGTTGCACCAGAAGGCTATGTCGGCGGGCGGTTCCGGGCCAATTGGCACCTTTCGATTGATGTCGTCGAGAACGTCACTTTTGACGAGGTTGACCCCGGTGGCCAGGCGACGATTGCCGCGCTGGTTTCGGCCGTCAGCGACTTCACAACCGGGCAGACTGCCTACCTCATCAACAACCTGCCGTACGCGATTCCGCTCGAGTTCGGGCATTCGACCCAGGCGCCCGGCGGCATGGTCCGCATCACCGTGGCCCGCTTCCAGCAGATCGTGTTGGAGGCCATCAGGAACAACCAGGTATGAGCCACAACATCATCGCCTCGATCTACGAGGCCAGGCTGATCAGCTGGGCGAAGGCTTTGACGGTGCCGCTCAAAGTGGTGGTCGAGAACGAGGCGTATACCCCACCAAACGAAGCGACTTACCTGAAGGCATTCACGCTACCAGCTGATACGGCGAGCAACACCCTCGGCGGCGACCACAAGCTGTTCACTGGAGTGTTTCAGGTCAGCATCGTGACACCATCGGGCAAGTTCCGCGGCGCGGCCGGCGCGATCGCCGACCAGATTGCCACGCTATTCCCTCTGTACGAGCGCATCACGAAGGGTGCGCTCATCGTGGTGACCATGAGCCCGGTAGACCCAGGCCCCGGTATCCCCGACGACACCACTTTCACTGTCCCCGTGTCGTTCCAGTACCGAGCCGACACCAACTAAACCCGCCCGTTGGGCAACCCGGAACCCGCCATTGAGCGGGTTTTGTCATTTCTGCAAAGAGGAAACCCCATGAGCGTCAAGATTCCTAACGGCACTACCTTCGAGATTGCGGCAACGTTGAGCCTTGCGAAACCGTTCACCGCCATCAGCAACGCCAAGCCGGCAGTGCTTACCGCAGCTGCGCACGGTCTGACCGATGGCGACGTGATCGTCATCGAATCGGCCTGGGCGAAGCTGAACGGCCGCCCGGCGCGTGTCATCGACTCCGACACCGGCGAGTTCGCGGCGGAAGGCATTGATACCACCAGCGTGAAAAATTACCCGGCTGGCTCCGGCGCCGGCAAGGTGCGCGAGGCTTCGGGCTGGACTCAAATCTCGCAAATCACCGAGCCAGCGGCGAACGGCGGCGAACAGCAGTTCCTTACCTACGGCTTCCTCGAAGACGACGATGACCGTCAGCTGCCGACCACGAAATCGGCCAGCAGCATGACCCTGCCGGTGGCGGATGATCCATCCCAGGCATACGTCGCACTCGTTGAAGCGGCCGACGAAGACAAAGAGCCGCGCCTGATCCGCGCAAATCTCCCGGGAGGCGCAACGATCTACTACTACGCCTATGTGTCGATCACCGCGACCCCGACGTTGAGCCGCAACAACATCATGACGCGGACCATCACGCTGTCCTTCGCCTCCCGTCCAACCCGCTACAACGCCTAAGGGGTTCCCATGCCGAAGTTTTCCATCGCGCCGAAGCCGACGTTCACCGTCGATGTGGCGATCCCCCAGGTCGGCGGCAAGCCGGCGATGGTGCCGTTCACGTTCAAATACCGTGACCGCACTGCTCTGGCTGAACTGTTCGACAACTGGAAGGAAAGGGCAGAGGCCATCGGCGAGCGCTTCAAGGGAACTGAGCCGACGCTCTCTGAGATCACTGCCGCAGAGGTCGAGCAGGGTGTCGACCAGATCAAGGACCTGGTTGTGTCCTGGGGCTTCACCGACAAGCTCAGCGATGAATCGATTACCGCGTTGGTGAAGAGCTGCATCGGCGTATCGGATGCAGTGGTGAAGGCCTACAGCGAAACTTTCGGCAAGGCCCGCCTGGGAAACTGACCGCCGCCGCCCGTGCGCTGTATGAGCCCGAAGGATCGGCGGAGCAGATGGCCTTGTTCGGCTTCTCGCCAGAGGACTATGACGAAACCGTTGAAGTCTGGCCGGACAACTGGGCGTCCTTCCTCGTCATGGACGCGATGGGGACCCAATGGCGCACTGGCGCATGCGGCGCAACCGGGCTCGATTACGGGGTTCTTCCCAATGTGATGAAGCTCGTCGGCATCCCGGCGAAGGATCGCTTGAGTGTGTTTAACGATATCCGCGTAATGGAGTCGGAAGCCATCGCGGTTATGGCGGAAGCCCGCGACAACAGCCCGTGAAAACGCGCACTTATTCAAGGTGAGTCGATGAACATTGCAGAACTCGGCATCAAGGTCGATTCGGCTGATGCCGCCAACGCTGCGACCGATCTCGACAAGCTGACCAAGGCTGGTGATCGCGCTGAGCAGTCCGCCGTCGGCCTGATGAACGAAATGCAAGCGCTGGAGAAGTCGCTGTCGAAAGGCGCGACCACCACGCAGGAACTGGCCAAGCAGCGCGAGAATCTGGCGAAGCTGACCAAAACCGGTGCGTACGGCGAGGCCGAGTTCACCAAAATCACCGCGCAACTGGACAAGCAGCAAGCGGCGCTGACCAAGTCGACGCTGGATGAACAGAAAGCGCTGAACAGCCTGCTGGGGGCAATCGATCCGGCGAAGGCGGCGCTGGCCAAGTTGGACAAACAGGTCGAGGACCTGGGCAAGCATCTGGATGCAGGTCGCATCAGTCAGGACGAATTCACTTCCGCACTGAGCAAGATCGACAAGGATTACGCGAAGTTAGAGAAAACGGCTACCGGTTTTGACAAACTCAAACTGGGCTCGCGCCAGGCACAGGAAAACGTTGTTCAGTTGGGTAACGCCCTGTCGTCCGGTGACTGGGGGAGTGGTGTTCGCGCCGTGGCTCAACTTGGCGCTGGGGCCGGTGCTGGTGCTGCAGGTCTACTTGCCATTCTTGCGCCGCTGGCGCTGGCCGCGGCGGCAGTGGGAGCACTGGCAGTAGCCTATTACAAGGGCAGCAAAGAGCAGGATAACTACAACAAATCATTGATTCTCACCGGCAATTACGCCGGAGTGAGCGCCGGGCAGCTGGGCGACATGGCGCGACAAGTGAGCGCGACCGTCGGCACCACTGGCCAAGCTGCTGAGGTTTTGGCCCTTCTGGCTGGTAATGGAAAAATCGCCGGCGAAAGTTTTGCCGGGATCACCCAAGCTGCCGTCTCTATGCAGGAAGCCACCGGCAAAGCAGTTAGTGAGACTGTTGCCGAGTTTTCCAAGCTGGCCGACGACCCAGTGAAGGCCTCGGCTGCGCTGAATGAGCAATACCACTACCTGACGGCCTCGGTTTACTCGCAGATCGCGGCCCTGGAAGAGCAGGGCGACCACGCGGGGGCAGTCAAGCTCGCGACGGAGCAGTACGCCGACGCGATCAACGAGCGCACGCCAAAGATCCTTGAAAATTTGAGTTTCTGGGAGAAAGGCTACAACGCTGTCGCCAGGGCAGCGGATAACCTGAAGAACATCGGACGGCCCGATATCGACGCTGATATCGAGCAGGCTCGGCGCAACTTAGCATCCGCTCAGGCTGGCGATATCGGCGCGTTTCAAAACCAGAAAGAAATGGTCGAGCTGTACAGCAACCAGCTCAACATGCTGGAGGATCAGAAGGCCGCGGCGGCTGATATTGCCAAGTGGGAAGGTGAGCAGGCGAAGGCGCAGCAAAGCGCAGTCGTAGCGATGTCCAAAGTGGACGCCATCACTAAGTCCTCGCTGACCAATGAACAAAAGCGTGCCGAGGCAATCAAGGATTACAAGAAAAGCCTGGACGATATCCGAAAGGTCGATCCGAACGACTCCCGGCTTGATCCAACTGCGGTTGCCAAGAACGTCGCGAACATCAACGATAAGTTCAAGGATCCGAAGGTCGCCGCGGGCAGTGTCGACACCACCGGTTTCAACAATGCGAAGAACGCACTGGCCGAAACCCTGGCCTACTACAAAAACGCCGACAAGGAGTTGGAAGCATCCCAGCGCGCCGGCGTGATCAGCCTGGCCAGTTACACCGAGCAGCGAATCAGCCTGTTGAAGCAGCAAGCCGAGGAAGTTGCCCGGGGCTACCAGACGGAGATCGATGCGCTCGAAGCTGCTAAGACCAAGAAGGGTACCACTGGTGCCCAGATCATCCAGCTTGATCTGAAGATCGCCGACGCCCGAACCGCTATGGTCAAGGCTCAGCAGGACAGCGACAGCGAACTGGCGGTCATTGCAACGAACGAAGAAGGGCGACTGCGCAAGCAGACCTTGGCCGTCAACACATACACCAGCGCCCTGCAGCAACAGGTCGACACGCTTCGGCAGCAGGGTCTGCGCGCGGCATCAAGCCTCGGCCAGGGTGACCGGCAGCGTGCGCTGACCGATCAGCAGAACGGGATCGATGACCGCTTCAACCAGCAGCGCCTGGAACTGGCCAACCAATACGGCGATGGCTCCCGCGGCATGAGCCTCGACGAGTACACCCAGAAACTGGCAGCGCTCAAGACTACCCAGCAGGATCTGCACGA
The DNA here is from genome assembly GCF_004307605.1 of Pseudomonas sp. Sample_24. Taxonomy (NCBI): domain Bacteria; kingdom Pseudomonadati; phylum Pseudomonadota; class Gammaproteobacteria; order Pseudomonadales; family Pseudomonadaceae; genus Pseudomonas; species Pseudomonas sp. Sample_24. Next base: position 76,901 of record NZ_RCNW01000344.1, on the reverse strand, counting down.
CACCGTGCGGACCAACTACGACGACATGACGGCTGCACAGGGCGACTGGAGCGTCGGTGCATCGTCGGCGTGGCAGAACTACTTGGACTCGGCGCGGGATGTCGCCGGGCAGACGAAGAGCCTGTTCACCAACGCCTTCAGTTCAATGGAGGATGCGATCGTCAACTTCGCCATGACCGGCAAGTTGTCTTTTGCTGATTTCACCAAGTCGATTCTGGCGGACATGGCGCGTATCGCTAGCCGGCAGGCCAGCTCGGCACTGCTGAGCAGCCTGGTCGGCGCGGGCGCGAGCTACTTCGGCAGCGGTGGCGCAGCAACTTCAGCAGGTTCCACTGCTGCGGGCTACAGCGGTGATCTATCTGGTTTCACACCGGGCAGCGTTCAAGCGAACGGTGGTGCGTGGGCTGGTGGCGTTCAGATGTTCGCCAAAGGCGCAGCGTTCACCAACTCCATCCTGAACCAGCCAACTGCGTTCGGAATGGCTGGCGGTGATATCGGAGTGGCGGGCGAGGCAGGGCCGGAGGCGATCATGCCTCTGACACGTACCGCCGGCGGTCAGCTGGGTGTGCGCGCAATCAGTGCCGGCGGGAGTGGCGGCGGCAGCGTTTACAACTTCCCCGTTGCGGTATCGGTGCAAACCCAAGGAAATGGCGGCACGGCCAGCACGGAAGACACGTCGCAGCTGGGCAAGGGCATTCAGCAGGCGGCGAAAGCCGAAGCCGAAACCGCAATTGCTCGAGCTCTGCAGCCTGGCGGCTCTATCTGGCGTCTTACGAATGGGAGGGGCTGATGGCCTTAGAGACATTCATCTGGCCGACTCAGCATGGCGACTCACCCGAGATTTCCTATCGGGTGCGCACCGCGCAGTTCGGCGACGGCTACAAACAGGAAGTTGGCGACGGGCCGAATAACAAGGAAGACGCGTACCCGATCACCTACAGCGGCTCCCAAGCCAGAGTGTTAGAGATCATGGCGTTCCTTGACCGGCACGCCGGCGCTAAAGCGTTCCTTTGGACAACCCCGCTGGGCCAGCTCGGCCTGTTCACTTGCAAGAATCCCGTGCCCACTCCGGTGGGCGGCGGCGTTTTCAAACTCACCGCCACGTTCGAGCGGGCATTCCATCCATAAGGGGCGACCATGCCGCTGATCAGTGACATCCAGGTGCTTGAACCTGGCAGTGAAGTGCTGCTCTTTGAGTTGGACGGCACGGACTACGGTGCGGACGTCCTGCGCTTCCATGGGCACGCGATACCGCACACGCCGGCCGAGTTGATTGCCGCCGGCGCCGATGCCGACCAGCTGCCGGCGAAGCCGATCTACTGGCAGGGCAACGAGTACAGCGCCTGGCCCATGCAAATCGACGGCATCGAGGCAAATGGCGACGGCACGGCAGTTCGGCCAACGCTGTCGGTTGGCAACGTCAACGGGCGCATCACTGCGCTTTGTCTGGCGTTCGAGGACCTGCTCGAGTTCAAACTGTCGATGCGCCATACGCTGGGTACGTACCTCGATGCGGAGAACTTCCCGGCCGGCAACCCGACCGCCGACCCAACTCAGGAGACGATCGAGGTCTGGTACATCGACCAGAAAACGAACGAGGACGGAGAGACGGTCAGTTGGGAGCTTGCCAGCCCGGGCGACGTCGGAAACGAGTCGATTGGGCGGCAGGCCACGACGCTTTGCCACTGGTGCCTCACCGGTGGTTATCGCGGGCCGAACTGTGGCTACACCGGGCCCTACGTCACTAAGGACGGCGTCATTACCGACAATCCTGAGCTGGACCAATGCGACGCCACGTTGGGCAAGGGCTGCATCCCGCGCTTCGGCGAGGGAAACCCGCTGCCGTTCGGCGGTTTCCCCGCTGTATCCCTGATCGCAAGGAGCTGACATGCGAAAGCACATCTTGAATGCGATCCAGGCGCAAGCGGCGGCCGAGTACCCGAAAGAGTGCTGCGGACTGCTGCTGGCGATCGGTCGCAAGCAACAATACTTCCCCTGCATCAATGTCTCGACCGAGCCGAGCGAAGAGTTCCGGATCAATCCCGAGGAATACGCGGCGGCCGAGGACATCGGTGAGGTGATCGGCGTGGTGCATTCGCATCCGGACGCAACCAGCCGACCTTCACCGCGCGACCTGGCCATGTGCGAAGCGACGGCGATGCCGTGGCACATCCTGAGCTGGCCGGAAGGGGACATGCGCACCATCGCCCCGACCGGAGACGTCCCGCTTCTGAAACGTCCGTTCGTGCATGGTGCTTGGGACTGCTGGCAGGTCTGCGCCGATTGGTATAAGCGCGAATGGGGACTGAAGTTCGAAGCCTTCAAGCGCGCCGATGATTGGTGGGAGAGCAAGGACAACATCAGCCTGTACGAAGCCAACTACGAGGCCGCCGGCTTCTACCGGGTTGATCGGCCGCAGCGCGGCGACATGATCGTGATGGAGGTGGGGCGGACGGTTTACCCAAACCATGCCGGGATATTCCTCGGAGCCGATCCGGCGCTGCCCGGCGAGGATGCCGCGACGTTTGGCACAGGCCCGTTCCTGCTGCACCACCTGTACGGCAGGCCGTCGGAGGTCATTGTCTTCGGCGGGCCGTGGCTGGAAAGGACACGCCTGATCCTCAGGCACAAAGATGCGCAACCTACCAAATAATGCGGCGGCGCCGCGGGAGATCAGAATGACTCAACCAGATCCGTTTGTACCGACTATTGTTTGGCGTCGCGGATACAGCCATCCGAGTCGAGAGCCCGTTGAGGTGGATGTGCATGACGGCCGCGCCGAGCATGTGCTCAGCGGGCCTTATCGAATGGCAGAGGGGGCCAAAATCGAGGTCATCGACGGAAAGGTCCTCTGGACTGGCGGGCGGTCAAATCCTACTTGATGTGCCCGAATACTCTCGCAAAACGACCATCACCTTTGAAATTTAGATCCTCGGCTTGAATCAGAGCGAAATCAGTACCGATTTTGCTTAGCGTGTCATAGATCGTCTGAAAGTCGCTCTCGGAGCGAAACGTACTGACTCCTACACCAATCTCGACACCGTTCACCGCGAGGTCGTGACAGCCGCCCGCAAGATCTGTGTTTTCAGAAATGAGGATGTATGGGAATTGTGTTTGGCCTGGGTGCATAGACTTCTCCTTGTATCAAATGCGCCGAAATTGGCGCAATCCCAGTCCTTGGGCTTGCAGGCAAAGGACTGGGTTATCCGTTGCGTGGAGGCAGGAGGCTACTACGGAGGCGGGCGGGACGTTACTGGGGATTCGTACAGTCGAAAGCCCAGATTGCTGAACTATGCTTGGGTGACTTCAGGCTGTTTATCGAAAAGTTTGAGAAGCATCTGGTCGTGTGACGCCCGTGTTGCCTTATAGAGCATGCACCGATCTAGCAGGATCCGTTTCATACTTCGGGCGGACGCAAGGTGTCTGGGCTCGACAGAGATCGTCGGCGTCTTGCCGTTGGTACTGTCAGTCACCTCCAAGTGGTATCGTCCAATCAAGCCGTCGTCTCGTTTGGTGTAACCTAAATTTTTGAATGTGAGGGTGGTTTCTGACACGCTAATCTCCAAGGGCGGCAGGCTGGATCCCGCATACACAAAGTCCCATTCTATACCTTATAGAATGGGACTTTGTGTATGCGGTGATCAGCTCAGTTCGGTTGCAGTAGCATCGCAATCCGTGCGCCGCTTTCAGTTTTGCTTTCGTAGCGCTGTCCAGCCTTGATTGTCGCGTTAATATGCTCAGATTTATTCACACCCCGGCTCGGATCTCGCATGTCGTACAGAATGTCGACCGTCGCTGTTCCATCAGCCTTAATGTCTCTGACAACGCATCCGATCATATAACCCGAAATAAGATTGCCGCCCGAATGCTGGCCTCGAGAGTCGAAGACGACATGTCCTTCGGTAGAATTGCAATCCCAAGCGAAGTCATCGATCTTGATTTTCAGGGCGACTTCTTTTGGGGAAGGATTTGCGATGTCCACATCGGCTTCATAAATTACCTTGCCGTTGCGAGTCATGGTTTCATGGCTCATTACAGGCATGTGGGGGAAAGAGTCCGCATTACTTGCCTGCCCCGCGAACGCTGTGCTGGAGAGAAAAAGCAAGGCGAAAAGTTTGTTTGCAACAAGAATACGCATTACCAAAATCCTTTTAGTGGAGTTTTTATATCGTCAAAGGCAACGCATTCTTTAGCTCGAGCATCAGTGCTAAATTGCCCGCCTTTCCACAGGAGTGACCTGCATGAAATTGATCGTAGGAGCGTTGGCGGTAGCGCTGTTGACGGGGTGTGCGACTTCGCCAACGCCTTCTAATGAGGCCAAGCAGGCGCCGGCGAGTCAGCTTTCGGCATACCAGGCCAAGCCAACAGGGGCATATGGGACACTACAAGTGATCCGTGACTCTGGGCAGACGGGGAGCCTTTGCGCGATGGCAGTTTTTATCGATGGCAAACAGGCCGCCAGGCTCGAGCCGGGCCAGAAGGCATCGTTTTATCTACCGCCTGATTCGGTTTCAGTCGGCGCGGCTTACACCGGCTCTGGCATCTGCTCCATGGGGGCGGCGCGAGTGGAGCGGGAAGCGATCGTGAAAGACGGCGCGATCAAGAAATATCGAGTTTTCACCGGGGGCGATGGGCAGATCGACATACTGCCCACAACCCTTTGAACAGACCGCCTCCGGGCGGTTTTTTATTGCCTGGAGAATGTCATGTGCTCAGCAATTACCTATACACCGATGACGAAAGTGATGCTGTCGGGTTCGCTCGCGAAGAAGTTTTTTCGAAGCAAACAATTCCTTCTCGACGGCGGATCGGCTGTGGAGGTTTTTCGCGCGCTCAATGCGACGATTGATGGTTTCGCCGAGGAAATTAAGCGGCTGGAGCGCCTTGGGCTGAAGTTTGCGATCTTCCGAAATCGCGCAAACATCGGGATGGATGGATTCGATCTAGGCGGTACGCGCGAAATTCGTATTGTTCCGGTGATTGCCGGGAGCAAGCGCGCCGGTGGACTGCAGACCATCATCGGCACGGTGATGATCGCAGCAGCCTACGTACTGTCATTTACTCCGTTTGCAGCCGCATCGCCGTTTTTGTATGCGGCCGGCGCGTCGATGGCGATCGGCGGCGTGATCCAAATGCTCAGCCCCCAGGCTTCAGGCCTGAAGCAAAGCGCATCACCAGAGAACGCCCCTTCCTATGCCTTCGGCAGCGCGAAGAACACCACAGCCAGCGGCAACCCGGTACCGATCTGCATCGGCGAACGTCGGTGGGGCGGGATGATTATCTCGGCCTCGATTCTGGCTGAAGACAAAGCGTAATTGGGACAGCAGCACGCAGGCCGCACCCGAGGCGGCTTTTTTATGCCTGGAGGAAAGCATGGGCGCAGCAGCACAGATCGATATCCACGGCGAGAAGGGCGGCAGCAGTAAGCCGAAGTCGCCGACCGAAGCCAGCGACAGCCTGCGCTCGACAAACTTGGCCAAGTTGCTGATCGCCGTGGGCGAGGGTGAGTTCGACAGCGTCCCGACCGATTACGACATCTACCTAGACAACACGCCGATCCGCGATGCCAGCGGCAACTACAACTTCCCGAACGTGAAGTGGGACTGGCGGCCGGGCTCGGTGGATCAGACCTATGTACCAGGCATCCCGTCGGTCGAGAACGAAACTTCGTTGAACATCGAGCTGCGTAGCGATGCGCCATGGGTGCGCTCGATCACCAACACCCAGCTCTCGGCAGCACGCATTCGTCTGGCATGGCCGGCGTTACAACGTTCAGATGACGAGGGCAATGTCGTCGGTTACCGCATTGAGTATGCAATCGACGTGGCCACCGATGGCGGCGCTTATCAGCAGGTGCTGGTCGACGCCGTCGACGGCAAGACGACCACACGTTACGAGCGCTCCCGCCGCATCGATCTGCCGGACGCCACCACGGGCTGGCAGATCCGCGTCCGCCGCCTGACGCCGAACCAGAACAGCAACAAGATCGCCGACACCATGCTGGTGGCCGGTTACACCGAAGTGATCGACGCTAAGCTGCGCTACCCGAACACTGCGTTGCTCTATATCGAATTCGATGCCGAGCAGTTCACCAACATTCCTGCCGTCACCGTGAAGTGCAGGGCGCGGCGCTGGATGGTGCCGAGCAACTACGACCCGATCCTGCGCACCTACACCGGGGCTTGGGATGGTTCGATGAAGTCGGCCTGGACCAATAACCCTGCGTGGATCACCTACGGGGTGTGCACCGAAGACCGGTTCGGCCTGGGCAAGCGCATCAAACCGTTCATGGTCGACAAGTGGGAGTTGTATCGAATCGCTCAGTACTGCGACCAGTTGGTGCCGAATGGGCTCGCCGGCGTTGAGCCGCGCTTTCTCTGTGACATGAACCTGCAGGGCAAGGCCGATGCCTGGTCCCTGCTGCGCGATATCTCGGCAATCTACCGGGGCATGACTTACTGGGCTCAGGGCCAACTGGTGATGCAGGCGGACATGCCACGCGCGCAGGACTTCGACTACGTATTCACCCGGTCCAACGTTATCGACGGCAAATTCTCCTACGGCAGTGCGTCGGCGAAGACCCGGTACACCCGGGCGCTGGTCAGTTATGACAATCCGGCGAACAACTACGACACGGATGTCATTCCGTTTGCCGACCTGGACCTGCAGCGCCGGTACGGCGACCGTCCCACTGAACTGAGCGCCATAGGCTGCACCCGTGCATCGGAGGCCCAGCGCCGCGGGAAGTGGGCGATTTTGAGCAACAACCAGGACCGCACTGTTTCATTCAAGACCGGAATGGAGGGAGTTATCCCTTTACCAGGGCATATCATCCCGGTGGCCGACTCACTGCTTGCCGGTCGTGAAGTCGGCGGCCGGATCTCGGCGGCGGTAGGGCGGGTGATTACGCTCGACCGCGACACGCAAGCCAAGGCTGGTGATCGCCTGATCATCAACCTGCCCGGCGGCCGCGCCGAAGGTCGGACCGTTCAGAGTGTGAATGGTCGGGCTGTCACCGTGACCGTGGCATACAGTGAGCCACCGGTTGCCCAATTGCAGTGGGCGCTGGACGCGGATGATCTGGCGATCCCACTGTATCGGGTGCTGCGAACCAAGCGCACGGTAGAGGGCGATTTCGAAATCAGCGCGCTGCAGTATGAGCCGAGCAAATTCGCTTTCATCGACACCGGTGCACGGTTGGAAGAGCGGCCAATCAGCGTAATTCCTATCACCGTGGTGCCGGCTCCTACCAGCGTGACCGTTGTTTCGACTTCGGCAGTGTCTCAAGGTCTGGCCGTGGCAACCATGACCATCAGCTGGTCCGTCGTTAATGGCGCGGTGGGTTATGACGTGGAGTGGCGCAAGGACAGCGGCAACTGGATCAAGCTGCAGCGCACCGGCATGACCAGCGTGGACGTTGTCGGCATTTACGCCGGCGCCTACGTGGCCCGCGTCCGCGCAGTGAGTGCGTTCGACATCACTTCGCCGTGGCGCAACTCGATCCTGACTCATCTCAGCGGTAAGCAGGGGCTGCCGCCGGCGGTGTCGTACCTCACAGCCTCGCCGCTGTTGTTCGGCATCTATCTGAAATGGGGCTTCCCGGCGGGCGCGGAGGATACCCAGCGCACGGAAATCTGGTATGGCCCGTCGATCAGCCTCGAGGCCGCGACCAAGTTAACGGACCTGTCATACCCGCAAAGCGATTTCTCGATGCTCGGCCTGGCTGCTGGCGTGACCTTTTACTTCTGGGCGCGCCTGGTCGACCGAATCGGCAACATCGGTCCGTGGTATCCGGTGGGGCTCGGCGTGCAGGGGCGGTCGAGTTCTGAGGCTGCGCCGATTCTGGAAATGATCGCCGGGCAGATTGGCCGCACCGAACTGGGCCAGGACATCCTCGACGAAATCGACAAGATCCCCGGCCTGCAGGAACAGATCGACGCCCTTGACGACATCCTGTTGTACGACCCGGAGAAGACCTATGTCGATGAAGACATTGTTCGCATGGGTCAGCGGCTATACCAAGCGACTGGGGCTGTGCCTATAAACACACCGCCGCCGAACCCGGCCTACTGGCTGGACATCGGCAAGTCGATCGAGACGGCAAACGGGCTGGCGCTGCAGGTCGCCTTCAACACGGCTGATATCAGTGAGCTCGATGGTGAACTCACAGCGCAGGCCACAGCCTTTCGGGCGCTGAGCGCTGCTTACCGTGATGACAACGGGGAGGGAGACCTGGCGGATGCGCTAAAGGGCTGGAGCAGCACCGCAGCGATCGCGAGCGAAGAGAAGGTCAGGGCGTCGGAAAATCTGGCGATTGCACAGAAGACGGAGACTCTGACTTCAATCGTGGGCGAGAACCAGGCAGCGGTCACCGACCTGCGGCAGACCGTGGCCACCGACAAAGAGGCCACGGCCACGGCGATTACCCAGGTGAACGTGAAGGTCGGCGAGAACAGCGCAGCCATTCAGGAGACGGCCACGGCCTATGCCGATACGGCGGGCAAGTTGTCGACGATGTGGTCGGTGAAGATGCAGCTCACCGCCGGCGGGCAGTACGTCGCTGCCGGGATCGGGCTCGGAATCGAGAACGTTGGCGGCACGCTACAGAGCCAGTTCCTGGTCAGCGCGGACCGGTTTGCCATCGTCAACACCATCGCCGGCGGCGCTATCTCAGTGCCGTTTGCAGTGCAGGGTGGCCAGGTCTTCATGAACTCAGCGTTCATCCAAGACGGCACCATCACCAATGCCAAGATCGGCAGCTACATCAGCTCCACCAACTACATTGCCGGCCAGCAAGGCTGGATTCTAAACAAAGACGGAACGTTAGAGATCAACGGCATCGTCCCAGGTCAGGGGCGGCTGGTGATCAACTCGCTGAACGTGTCTGTGTACGACGCCAACAACGTACTGCGTGTCCGTCTCGGCTATCTGGGGTAATACATGGCTCTATTTGGCCTGCGTGTCTTCAACGAGAGCGGTCAGCTCGCCATGGACACCAACAGCTTCACCTACCAGGTGCTATGGCAGGGCGTGATCGATTTCAGCGGAGCCGTGCCCAGCTACACGATCAGTATCCCGGGCTTCAACCCGGCCAACTGCGTATTCATGATCATTCCGACGAGAGCACAGGACGTGCAAACAGCGGAAAACGACAGCCTGGGCAATACCAAGTCATACCCCTATGTCACTACCGGTGCTGGGGTTGTGACAGTCCTGCCGAAAAACCCTTCAGCCGGCGCATCCGTTGGCCAGACACGGATCGTCGCCAAGGGCTACGCGATAAGGTTCGCCACATGAGCTATGGATTTCAGAGCATCAACGACAATGCCTTTGTTCAGATCGACTCGGAGTTGCCCCGGCTGTGCATGCTGACGAGAGGGAGTTACGCCGGCACTACGGACGCCTCCGGGGTTTTCGCCAGACCCATTACGAGCCTGGATCCGCCGATTGTGTTTATCCGGCCGGATGCCGGAGTGATGCAGGTTCCGATCTCCGTCTGGTTCACCGGTGGTCCTGGGAACTGGACCGGTTTCACGATGAAAGCCTCGAACGTTACCGCCACCCTCAGTGGACAGTATTTCGTCGCGGCCTGGGCGTCGATGGGCACCGCAGCATACGGCATGCGTTTGTGGGGGCCGACTGGAGCTCTGGTTTACGACAGCGGCGCGCCGGCTATTGTGGTGACCTACGCCGCAGGCAACTGGGTTTATATCGGTGACGAGGTGCTGACCGTAGGTCGGCGCTACATCTGGGCGATCAACAAACTGCTCGGTTCAGGGGAATACATCTCGCTGAACCCGTTTGCCATGAACTGCCATAACGCCTCATCCGGCGGTGGTTGCGCCTTGGGCGTGGATTACGCCAATGGCCAGATCAGGATGTACAGCCTCGCCACCAACGCCTGGACCGATCAAGGCCACCGGCCATTCCTCTGCGCCAAGTTACTGGCCTGATCACATTCTTCTGGAGATAACCAATGCCTTGGTACAAATCAGGAACGGTCTCTGTCACCTTGAATTCCAATGCCGTCATCGGCACGGGGACCGCTTTTCTGTCCAATGGTCGGGTGGGCGATGCGTTTCGCGGCCCGGACGGCGGTTGGTATGAAATCACCAACATCGCCAGTGATACGGCGATGGCGATCTCGCCGACCTATAAGGGGGCGACCGCCGCAGCTGGTTCGTACGCCATTGCGCCCATGCAGGGCTACGTCAAAGATTCGGCAGATGCACTTCGAACTCTGGTGAACACCTACGGCGCAAAGCTCGCGGCACTCGGAACCACTGGCAACTACGAAGTGTTGCCGGTTGAAAAGGGTGGTACGGGTGGCGCCAACCAGGTCGATGCGCGGACAGGGCTAGGTCTTGGCACCGCAGCGGTGGTGAATATCCAAACCAGCCTCACCGATTCAACTGCTGGCCGGGTAATGCTCAACGGCGCATGGGGCTGGGGCGCCTTGTCATCCGACAATCCTACCGACCTGAACGCAATCGCGGTCAGTCAGAAGTTCGGCATCAATACAGGCGCCTTGAACATTCCGTGGGCATTGGGCAGCACCACTGTGCCGTTCGCCGCAGGTTCGAGCGGTATTGCGATGACCTGGACCGCGAATCATCAAAGCCAAATCATCGTCAACCGAACGGCTTCGATGGTCGCACTTCGCCGGAAGAGCGCGGGAGTCTGGGCTCCTGACGATTACTTCTGCCTGTATCCAACTGGCCAGACATTTCTGAGCGTTGCCCAGGGCGGCACCGGTGTTACCTCGCTCACGGCGCTGTTGAGCGCGCTCGGACTTACCGATGCGTACAAGAAATCGAACATCGTCGGCACTGTTTCCGACTCTGCAGGTGTTCCGAATGGCGCGATTCTCGAAAGCGGCTACATCAACAGTTGCTATTACGAGAAGCGCGCCGATGGGTCCCTGCTGAATCGCAAACAAGTCACCATCGGTGGCGGTACTGCGGCGAACGGGAACGTGTTCAAAAGCGTGAACTTCGATATGGGGCCTTTTGCTGTGCCTTTTGTCGGTGATTACGAGATGTTTGGGTTCGGCATTTCCTCTGCGAGCGGCGGCGGTTGGGCAGGCCAACAATTGTTCGGCACGGCTTCGACCTGGGGCACATGGGCGGCGTATCACTCCGCGCTGGTTACGGGAAGCATCATCATTTCAGTTCTGGCTGTCGGGAGGTGGAAGTAATGGATATCACGGTATACGGCCAGCGCCTGGACAATGAACCATTCGATCTGGTGAAACGGGGCGTTAGCCTGTTCATCAATGGCGAGCAGTTCGATCTGTCGCCGTTGCAGGATGGGGACTCCTTACCCGGCACAGCAGTCCATTCGAAATGGTTTTCTCTGGGTCAGATCACCAAAGAAGAGGGGGTGATCAAGTTGTCACTTCTTTACCCTGTACCGGCCAACTACAGCCCGGAGCAAGCCACTCCGCAATTGCTGAGCAATGTTCCTGACGGTCCCGTAGCATTGCCACGACCGCTCCCTGATCCGGAACCGCAGCAGGAGGTTGCAGAATGATCAACATCGACTGGACGCAGCTGGTAACCCGTGAAATGAAAGAAGCCGCTGCCGATGCCGAGCACCTAGCGTTGATGAAGGCTGAACTTGCAGGGCGCAACACCCAGGCCGTTACACAGATTGCGCGCATCCAAGATCGAATCGAGACGATCGGGTACGGCATTGATGCCGGAGAGGCGACAGAAGAGGACGAAGCTGAACAGGCGGCGCTGATGGCCAGCCTGGCCGCTTGGAAGGCCTATAAATTCGCCTTGGGCAAAGTCACCAAGCAACCGGGCTGGCATGCATCACCGGCGTGGCCGACCATCCCAGCCATCCCTGTGATTGCCGCCGATCCTGAAGCGCTGCAAGCACCGGACGCTTAAACCGCACAAGCGTCACCGACCACCCGCCATCGAGCGGGTATTTTTTTGCCTGGAGAAAAGTGATGCCTGTAACTGAAAAGGACCGCAACATACTAGCCCGCACGCTGTGGGGTGAAGCTCGCGGGGAATCATTGGCGGGGCAGATCGCCGTGGCTTGGACTATTCGCAACCGTGTGGACGACAGCAAGACCAAGTCGTGGTGGGGGGAGGGTTATGCCGGTGTGTGCCAGAAGCCATACCAGTTCAGCTGCTGGAACAAGACTGACCCGAACTATCAATTTCTGATTGGCGTGAAGCAGATCCCTTTCCGCGAACTGGCACAAGCGCGGATTGCCGCTGACCGGGTGATTGATGGAAAGGTGCCAGATCCAACCGGCGGCTCCACGCACTATTACGCGATCGCCATGAAGACGCCGCCGGCATGGGCCGCGAAGGCAAAGCAGACGCTGAAGTTGGGCGGTCATGTGTTCTTCAAGGATGTGCCATGAGCCCGGTGGCGTTGAGGGTGGTCGGCGCGCCGGCGCTTGTTCTGCTGGGCGCCATCTGTGCTTGGCAGATTCAGTGCTGGCGGTACGGCGCGCAACTGGCCGAGCAATCGCGACTACACACCGACACCCTCAATCAACTGGCCATGGTCGGCGCTGCGGCACAGAAAACCGAGCAGGACAAACGCCTGGTGCTCGAGCAGCGCCTGGCGGCCAGCGCCCAATCCCACCACGAGACTTTAACCAATGCCCAAAAAGATCAGGCTCGCCTGCGCGATCGTCTTGCTACTTCTGATCTGCGGCTGTCAGTCGTCCTCGCCCATGGTTCAGCCGGTGGCTGTTCAGTGCCTGCCGCCGCCGGCGCCGTCGGCTTGGTTCATGGAGCCGTTCGAGCCGAACTTGACCCAGCGCATGCTCAACGAATTATCGCCATCACCGTTGAAGGCGACCGGGGACTGATCGCGCTGGCTGCGTGCCAGGCCTATGTGCGGGAGATCAGCACTCCCCGCTAAACTGGCATCCTGCTTTGAAGTTCCAGCAGAGGCTCAATGAACAGCCGAAGACCTAGGAACTGGCACGCGATCAAACTTAGAAATCTCTTTGATCCAAAAACGACGGTATTTTGTTTGGTCTGGCGACAACGGCTTGTGATTTGACCACGAGTGCTCGGCTTTCATGCTGGCGCGATACTCCTCCCACTCCTTTTCCTCGGCCACATCTTTTGCTGTCTTTTCGTTGTCGAACCATCCGAGGACGTACACTTCGCCTTGGTCCTGGCCATGCTCAATGAGAAGGTAAATGTTGTTCATCAGCTTTGCCTTTGTAGCTGTCAATCGGGATAAGCCTCGAATATGAGGCGTTTCCAGTGCTATCGGCCGTTGTCATTAGATGTTTAGCGTCGGCTCGGGATGAGCGTTAACAGCTTGCTCAGTGATGGCATGCCGCCATTCTTGTCACCGGTGTCAGGTTGCCCCATGATTCTTCGACAGGGGGATGAGGCATCGGCCATGGATAAGCAACTTGCCGGACTCTCGTTCCTGCTCACCTTGGGGTGGGTGGCAGTGGTCGTCCTGGTGATGTATTGGATGTCGTAGTGCAGATAAAGGGGGAGGCGGTGAGTGGAAGATGTCGTACTCGGCCCCAAGCCGCGGCGTGAAGCTGATCGCCTCCTTGCACAAATCAAACGAGCTGAGTCGATGATCGTTGCTGTTAAGGCCGGCGCCCGTGCCGAGGGTTTTGTCTTGGGCATGGAGACGGTGGGAGCCTTGCGTGCAGGTGATGCAGAGCGGCTTTACATCATATTTGAAACGGCGCTGGAAGATCGACTCAAGTCCCTGGCCTCTACCTAAAACAAAGTGTTCCCTTCTGATTCGCCTTCCACTGGTTGGATCAGGTCTCGACCTTGGTTCCGTACGTTGCCGATGGCCCGATCCACCTTGAACCACTCGAACGCCTCAGTGGGCTCACCCTGCAGCAATACCATTTGCTCGGCGCGTTCCTTGGGTGTGGAAGGATCCAACCATTCTCTGGCCAGTTCCGGCGATAACGTCACGGGACGACGGTCATGGATATCCACCATGCCACCAGCGCTGTCAGCGGTGATGATGACGAAGCCATCGTGTTCGCTCGGCTCATGCTCCGGATTTGGATATTGGCCGATTGCAGCACACAGGATCGGCGCTCGGTCCCGTCGGCGAATGAGGTAGGGCTGCTTTTTCGGTCCGCCTTCGTCCACCCACTCAAACCAGTTGTTGATCGCGATTATCGCCCGGTGTGGCCAGATCGCCCGGAAGAACGGACCGTGGGCGACCTTTTCGACCCTGGCATTAATCGGCGCGGCACGATCCTTGGCCCAATGCGGCCGCCATCCCCAGCGCACCATGTCGGCGTGCAAGTAGTCGCCTTCCTGGTGGAAGAGGGCGAGTTGCGTACTCGGCGCAGCGTTGTAGCGTTGAAACGGCAATTCGCCGGTGTTGTTCACCAATGGGTTGGGCATGCTCAACGCCGCGACGAAATCGTGGATGCCGCTGTATTGGGAGAGTCGTCCACACATAGGTCGGATCCTGGAATGGGCAATCAGCTTTTCTCAATTTGGGTGAACGGATCCACGCCGGTCAGCTCACGCAGCTTTGCGTGGAGCTCGCTGATTACCTTGGCGTTGGCCATCAGCTCCCAGTTGGTCTTCGTCTCGATATCCGTGACCCTTCTATTGGCATCTGACGCAGAGGTGAGCGCCCGGTTCAGTTCGCTCCGCAGTCGATCGCGCTCCTCGGATACCTCAGCGTGCATCTGCACCAGGTTAAAGATGTCCCTGCGCGACTTACGGAGCTGGAGGGTCAGTTCCTGGACTTCGTTTTCATACATGCGCAAAAAATGACGGCACGTCTCAAGCTCAGTTGGGCAGCCAAGCCAGTCGCTGGTGTCTTCGATTTCGTAGGGGTCCACAAAAAAAACCTTACCGATACTGTTTGTATATACAGTAATCGAGGGGCGATATTTCCGCGAGGGGTAGGCGACGAGACGACTAGGTTGGGGGGAGCCCCCCGGTTCTGGGTATTTTTTTCCTCGCGCCTTAGAAAGTTAGCGACCTGAAAAATGGCTATTCGTTGCGATGAAACAAGCCCCTAGAATTGGTTTATTTATGTGGCCTGAAAAATGCTCTGAACCACCTACGGAGTTTATTGATGATGACGGTGTTAGGAGATAGACCCCTTGTGGAAACATCCTCTGCTTCTTGGTATCACGATGATTGTTGGAGTTCTTGGCTTCGGGTGGGCATTGAGCGCTATTGGTTTGTATTTGGCGGTGCGGTGAACCGCTCGTTCGTTGATTACCTCTTCCACCATTGGAATTCGGCAGGGCACGATAGGACCTCGTGATGAGAAAGTCGGCCGCAGATGAGTTGCTTCCCCTACAGCGCATTTCAGCTCAACGGAACCAGTATTTGCCCCGCACGAGGTAAAGAAACCTCGATCATGTATGTCGTATGCGCTTTTATTGTGTTCGATTGTATCTAATGCGTCGATATCTACACGACCATACAAACATTGGCGTGTTTGACATATCGCAGACATAGATTGGGGTTGAGATACCGCTTCCAAAAAAACAATTTTGGAATGACCTGCTGTGCGATTAGCCGCACGTAGTTACTAAATAGCTGTATCACAGGGCAGCTGAACCGCGCTGCCGGGAGAAAATGCAATGACTGTAACAACGACTCGTAAAAAGAACATTTGCGTAGCGGGTGTCTCCCTGGCTGGAATCGTTCTGGCCGGAGCGGTGTTTGCCGCAGAACCCATGCCGCAGGGTTACACGCTTGCCGCGGCTCAGGTCAGTGCAGAGGGCAAGTGCGGGGAAGGAAAATGTGGAGAGTCCCAAGTCAAGAAACAAGCCAAGGCAAGTGAAGGTAAGTGCGGTGAAGGTCAATGCGGAGATGCAATCTTCAACTCTATTGACACTGACAAAGATGCACGAATTTCACTAGCTGAGTTCCTCGTTGCTGCGCCTGGGAAGCAAGCGGTGTTTGCAAAAAAGGACACGAATAAGGATGGCTATATTGATGAAATGGAGTCATACCTCAGTGTGAAGGCGGCCTACAACGAAAACGGCCGAGAATTGCCAACAGGCCTCTTTTCAGTAAAAGAGTAACAACTCTCGGACCATATGCCCTTGCCATCGCAGGGGCATTAATGAGCATTTCGGATTGATGTGCGCGATTGCTTTCCAGGTAAATCGTCAGCTTCGGCACTGCTTGGTGCAGACGCGGCATTGTCTGACCACGGTCACTCTGGTGCCATCATTACTGCGAGCGTCATCTTGATGAATTCCTCGTTGCGGTCTATGGCGACGAGTGCACCACGGATATTCTCAGCCACGTCAGCTGACCCGCGCAGCTCGACCCAGTTGGAAAGCTCCATGATGGCGGCTTCAAGGGCGAGTTGGTTTTCGTTGAGCTTGAACAGCAGTGAAGGGAGTAAGTCAGAATTTGGCATCGCGAATCCTCAATGGAGTCTTCAGCGTAGCAGCCTGGATCAAGAGCGGTGGAGGATAGAAAGTCGGCAGAACGCCGTGGATGGACCCAAAAAAGGGTGTGGGGACTTTTTCGGGGATTCGCTCTTTCCTGTTCATCTCTGTAAGGCACCGTTTGCAGCGAGCGCCAGAAGAAGAGCCAATAAATGCTGGGCCTCGTGCCCATTTTCAAGCATGGGGTGCTAGGGGTCGAGTGTTCGAATCACTCCGTCCCGACCATTATTCCTGAGTAAAATCAGACACCTAAGCCGATCTTCTAGATCGGCTTTTTTGTGTCTGCGCAAAACCCGCGCAAAACTACCCGTTGATTTCCCTGATATTCAATTTCTCGCCAGCCGTTCACCGGCAGGCTTGTGGTTTAATCATATGGGTTCCATGGAGATGTGGCGATGGAAAGGGCGTTGCGTAACCCGCTGTTTTTGGCAGGAATACCTTTGGCGGCTATTGGTGCCGCTATTGCGGCGCCTGGCTTGTGGATTCCAGGTCTGGTCTTAATGGTTTGTGGATGGGCAAAGGGGAATAAAAGTACCTGATGTTTTCACCGTAGGCCTTGTAGTAGTTCTTTCAATTTTTTTTCGGTAAGTCATGAGCGAAGAACGAGATATCCCAGAGCCCGAGCACGACCACCTGCTCGATCATGAATTCCATGATGACGAGTCATGGGGTGAAGAGGACGCTCAGGCAATTGTTGACGAAGAAGATGATGACGTTGATTTTCTTGATCAGATAGATCAGGACGACTGAGACGGATTCAATAGCCAGAAGGCCCGTCCATCCGCAAGGGCCTACATTGCATCGAATCAAACCCTGGCAGCCGCCGGGGTTTTTTATTGGCGGGAGTTTTCGCAACTTCGTGGTGACTGGAGCTGGATATAGATACTGACTACCGTTCGTCGGAGCCTACGCACGATCAACCGTTTCGCAAGTCATTGAAGTAGCCCAAAAAAAAGACAGGTTTCTATGCGACCACTAATCCTCGATTTGCCGAATGGGCGTGAGCTCGCTAATGAGCTTGATCTCGCGATTTCGCAGATGATGTCCATCCCGGTCGAGCACATCGGTGGCGCTTTGTGGCTGGAAGCTTCCAGCAGGCAGCAGCAAGCTTTCCAGAAGTGGCGTGAGTATCTGCAGCTCATGGCTGATGGGCGGGTGCGTGGCGAAGCGCTTAAAGTCGCTTGAGTCCAAATGCTGAATAGATGAGCCGAACCATGCAGGCGAGGGCGGGGTCGGGTGCTTCGTTTTTGCCATTCGTCCAATGCCGGGCACTCGTCCATGGTGTGACTTTCTTACGTTTAAGCGCGGATTTACCGAGCATGAGAGCGGAGAGTCACCATGGAAATCGACGAGAATGCACCCGGCAACAAATCGCAGCAGCGCGAAACACGCACAACGGATAACGAAGCGGGCCATGATCCGAGCTGGAACCAGTATGAAGTGCGGTTACCGCCGGACGATGAATCGCCTGTGGATGAAGATATGGCGGATGTGGATGCAACTAACTCGGTATCGAGTGAGCACCCGCAATCTGGCACCAACAGTCGCGCCGATGATCCTGATGCCGACCCACAGATGAACGAATTGGGCGAAGGCGAAAAAGAGCAGCGCGGCGTGCCGGCAAGTGATCCTGAATCGGGCGCCTGAACAAGTTTGAAGCATTCCGACTGCCCGCTAATCGCGGGCTTTTTTATGTCGCTACATTGGCCAGCCAATCATCCCCAGACACGTATGAAAGATAACGAAAGGAATTTTTTAATGGACCTGGCCATGGGGATTTCTATGAGTTTGTTGATGGCGTAAGACGCACCCAGCATCAAGACGATGGTGCCCCAAAGCAATATGTGTGAGTTCACAGCCGGATAGGCAATGTTGAAGATCATGAATCCGATCATTTGATGCAGCAGGTAAAGCGGGTAGGTCAGCGCGCCCAATGCGGTCCAGTTGTATGTCGCTATAGCTCCCGTTTTGTTGGTTGAGATCAAGATAAACGTGATGAAGAACAGACCGATGACGCTGCATACGATCAGCGGGTTGTATTCGGTTGCGTATTTTGATTCGAGCAATTCGGCCCAGACAATTGCCGTGTAGTTGGCTAATGCCAGCGCACCCGCCAGCAGGAAAACCCGTGTTTTCGTGATGCCCTTGGCCCATATGATGTAGAAGGTTGCGCCTGCTATGAAATAGGCAGCGTAATCAGTAATCAGTATCGAGCGCAGCTTTTCAAAAGCGAGAAGTTCGGCAGTGGCAGATATCAGCAGCCAGAACACGAGGTAGGTCTCTATTTTTTCTATTTTCTTGAAGGCCAACAGGATGGAAATCATTATATAGAATTGAATCTCTACAAATAGTGACCAGTACACGCCGTCGATTTGTGGAACTCCCATCAGCTCGCTCAGGAATGCCATGTTGATGATGTATTGATAAAAATCAGCGCTATATCTGGGCTGTCCAATGGCAAGGGTGATTGCAAAGGTGATCGTGCAGCACACCCAGAAAGCCGGGCAGAGGCGGACGACGCGGGAGATAAAAAACGCTCTCAGATTATTGCTCGAAGCGGTCATCAGAATGACAAACCCACTGATCATGAAAAACAGTTCAACGCCCAAATAACCGTATTTGGCGGGCTCAGCCAATAGCGGGTAGGGCATGGTAGACATGTCGCCTTTGGCATAGCCGCGAAACGCATAGTGAAAAAACACTACAGCGATGGCAGCAAGGAAACGCAGCAAATCCAGTTCGTTTAATCGTCGCTTGATCATGTATATGCGCTCCATACTTGTTAGCGCGAAATGAATACTGACCTCCCTGCCGATTGAAATTTTACCCAGGGCGTACGCTATGGCGGCAGTAGCGCCTCGGGACTTCAATTGAAGTGGGCACGCAGTTACAACGTGCGGGAAGTGAAGCGGATCCGAAGCAATAAGACCGAGGGCACCTCGGCCTTTGTGTGACGCTATCGATTGCGTTGCCACAGGCGGAAATAGTCGACTTCGAAGGTGGAAGGCAGGTCGGCATCGTCGACTACACCAAACCATTTCCACATGGCTTCGCTGTCGAAGATCACCTCCATCGGGAAGTAAAAATGGGTGTTCTTTGATTCCCTGACCAGTACACCATCGACGTACCAACGCAGGGTGTCGGGCTGCCAGTCGAAACCGTAGACATGGAAGTCGTCCGCCAGGCGCCATGGACTGATCCAGGTGCTGCCGTCGGCCAAGTGCTCCTTGCTTTGCGGTGTAGCCCACACGTGGGCATTCATGTTGTACGAGCGGTCGAGCGCCGCGTTTTTGGTTTTGCCGCCGATTTCGAAGATGTCGATTTCGGTGGCGTTGTCCTCCATGCCCGTCCACGCCAGCCAGAATGCGCTGGAACCCGCAGAATTCATGGGTTTGGCGCGGGCTTCATAGTATCCGTAGAAGCCCTTTTCAATGGTTCGGACCATGGCGGAGGTGTAGTCCTTGAAGCCGAGCTGGACGTACTTCTGCGGCAAGGTTTCCTTGCGGAAGACAATGTTCAGGTTGCCGTTGTTGACGGATGCATTGTTCGGCGTGAACAACGCGGGTTTGCGTCCCAGCGACTCGTTGCCGATGGCATTGTTGACGTGCCAGCGTTGGCGATCGAGGGTGCTGCCATTGAAGTCGTCGGACAGTTTGCTGTTGAGAATCCACTTACCGGTATTGGCCTGATCGGACAGCGGCAGATTGGCGTTGACCCGGTTCGGCAGTGGGCCCAGTGGTCCGACGCGGGTCCATGTATTGGCTGATTTCGGAATGGCAACCGACCATTTATCCGCCAGGTACTGAAATGCATGCTGGCGTTCTGCGAGGGAGGCAAACGCACGGTCGTACACCAACACTTCCGCGATGTCGCCGCGAAAGTTTTCAGAATTGCCAATGGCATTGCGCCCGACGGCATAGGGGCCAATCGGCACATCGTAAAGCTCCAGGACGGATACGGTCGGCGCATACGCCGTGGTCTGTTGCAGGCTGATGGCGAAATTCGGCAACACGTTATCGTTGTCGGTGCTTTGCGGGCGTGAGCTGAACAAGCGTTGCCAGGGATCAACCTCGGCTTGTTCGGCCAATCGGCGGGAAACGATCAATACCGTGACCGGGCCTTTGGCGCTGCGGATGGTTTTTCCCAGAAACCCCGACACGCCACTGAAACGCACCACCGAATGGCCATTGAGAGCGTTTGCCATGCGCTGTGGCTTGGAGGCGCCATCATCGACTGTGGCGTGATGGGATTTTCCGGATTTGTCGTTCCAGCGCTGGACACTGTCCTGCGCGCCCAGGGTCAGCGTGTTCGCATCGGCGCCGTCCAGCCACAGCACCAGCCCGGTGGTGGGGGGCGATTGTGCGGCGGTGCAAGCCAGCGAAACCCACAGCAGTACCAGCAGCAGACAACCCCTGAACATCATTTGACTGCAACCAGCGACGGGGTTTCGAACGAAGATTGATACCCCTGCGGATTACACGACTGCCACCGCCAGGTATCGATGATCATTTGTTCCAGGCCACGTTGCGCGCTCCATCCCAATTCACGTGCTGCCTTGCTCGGATCGGCCCACATTTGCGCGATGTCACCTTCGCGTCGCGGTGCGAAGCGATAAGGAATGCTGATGCCGGTGATGTCTTCGAAACTGTGGATGATCTGCAGCACGCTATAGCCAATGCCAGTGCCCAGGTTCCAGAAATCGATGCCGCGGGTGTGCTGCAATACCTGAAGTGCCTTGAGGTGGCCGATGGCAAGGTCGACCACGTGGATGTAGTCGCGCACGCAGGTGCCATCCACGGTCGGGTAATCGTTGCCGTACACCGTGAGTTCGGGGGTGCGGCCAATCGCGACCTGCGTCAGGCACGGCAACAGGTTATTGGGGCGGCCTCTGGGGTCTTCGCCGATCATCGCGCTTTCGTGAGCGCCAATCGGATTGAAATAGCGCAGCAGGCCGATGCTCCAGCGTGGGTCGGAGTGGCACAGATCGGTGAGCAACTCTTCGATCATGAGCTTGGTACGGCCATAGGGATTGACCGGTTTGCCGGTGCCGAAATCTTCGGCAATTGGTGTGCGTGTGGGCTCGCCATAAACCGTGGCCGAAGAGCTGAACACCAGCTGGAATACGTTATTGCGAGCCATTGCCCGGCACAGTTCAAGCGTGCCGGCGACATTGTTGGCGTAGTAGTCCAGCGGCTTGCGCACGCTTTCTTCTACGGATTTGAGGCTGGCAAAATGCACCACGGCATCAATGTCGTAGCGGTTGAAGATGGTGTCCAGCAGGGCCGTATCACGGATGTCGCCATTGATGAAATCAACCCGGGTCAGGGTCAGTTGCTCAAGGCGCGCAATGCACTCACGGCAGCTGTTGCACAGGTTGTCGAGCACCAGCACTTTGTGTCCGGCATTGATAAGCGCCAAAGCGGTATGAGAGCCGATGTAGCCGGCGCCGCCAGTAATCAACGTAGTTTTGCGCATGGTGAGGTCTTCCTGTCTCAGTGACTGAGTTCAGCGGGTGGTGAAAACCGATTTGAATTCCTGTGGCCAGCGCGGGTGCATGACGCTATACGCCACGGCATAGCTCAGCGCACCCACCACAATGTTGCAGACCAGGTGTAGGTAGCCTTGCAAACCCAGCTGCGGTGACACGTACAAGACGGTTGCGGCCATGACGAGTGAGGCAATCACGCTGCGGTAATTGGAGTCGAAGTACCGGCGCCAGCCGTAACCGATAGCTGCGTTGAGTCCACGGATTTGCAACGGTGTGATGATCAACATCCGCGTCAGCAGCGCGAGCGCCGCGGCCATACCGCCATAAAAGGTGCCGAAGCCGTAGACCAGCGCCAGCGCCAGTACAGTGGTTGCCACTTCGGCTTTGATCGTGAGGTGGCTGCGGTTGACCGCCACCAGTGCGGTGGTGGCGTACATGGCGGTGTTACCGATGGCCGCCGTGCAGGCCAGCACTTGCAGCAGGGGAATGGCTTCAGCCCACTTGGCACCGAATATCAACAGGATGAGGTCGTTTGCCGTCAGCGCGAGGCCAATGAACAAGGGCGTCAACAGAAAGCCGCTGACGGCGGTTGAGTCACCCAGGATCCCGAGCAATCGCAGGGGTTCTGCGCTGCGCCGGGCGAACGCCGGCAATGCATAGCTCAACAGACCGTTATAAATCGCAGTGCGTGGCAGTTCGATGATGCGCATCGCCATGTTGAACATGCCGACCGCGTTCACGCCGGCCGTCATCCCAAGCACCACGTTGACCCCGCGCTGCAGCGTTTGTGAACTCAGTGCGTTGATGGCAACCGGTGCGCCGGCTTTCAACAGTTCGCGCAAGAAAGGACGGTCAATGTAAAAGGCAATGCGCCGCGGATCTGCGCGCATCAAAACGATGATGGACACGAACTCCATGAGCAGCGCCTGGGCAACGACCGCCCAGGCACCCAGTCCCCAGAGCGCCACAGCGATGCCGCCGACACCGCCTACCACCTTGCCCAGCAACGTGCGCGACGCCAGTGTCTTGAAGTCGCCGCTGCGGCGCATTTGCGCGACATAGACACGCGCCATCATGGTGAAAAGGATTTTCACCGAAGCCACCGCCGTCAACCATCGCAGCAGCGGGTCGGGCGTGTACAGCATCACCGCGACCGAGATGACGACGATCGACACCAGGCTGACGAGGACCGAGGCCCAGAACGCCGTGCTGATGTGTTTGTCTTCCAGCCGTTCGAGCCGTACCAGCGGGTCTTCCAGAACCGACGAATACACCAGCCCGATCAACTCGACGATGGCAATGATGACGGTGCCCACCCCCAACTCTGCGGGCGACAGCAGCCTGGCATAGGCGACAAAGGTAATCATCGACAGGAAGATCAGGCCGAATTTCTCGGTAAAGATCCAGGTCAATGTCACCAGACGATGATTAGCCATGGCGGGTACCGGTTCAATGAGCGGTGGTTGACGCCGTTGCCTTGCGCAAGGTTTTGGCGCGGGCATAGAGGTAGCGCAAGGTCGGTTTGCCGTTGTGGAAGATCAGCGCTTGCCAGGAGCACTCGAGCATTCGTCGGTACACATCGATCACTTCGGCATGCTCGTCGCGTCGGGAAAACGCATTGAGAAAGTCAGTGTGGTTACCCAGCACGAAATCGATCCGTTGCTGTTTGCTGAGCTGCGCGCCATAGCGGGCGAGGTACACCTCGATGAACCTGATCTTGTTCTGGTAGTACTTTTTCGGTTGCGCGGTCATGTTGCCGGCGTTGACCGTGCGCTCCAGCAGAATTTGCGGCACCGTGTGGATCTCCCAATGTTCGGCGATCCGCGTCCACATGTAACGGTCTTCGGAGTAACGCAGGCTGGCATCGAAGCCACCCAGTTGCATGATCACGTCGCGTTTGACCAACGCGGTGGATACGCCATTGACGACGTTGGCGTGGATGAAATCGTAGAAATGCCTGCCGCTCTTGCGCACGTTGTCCAGTTGCCGCCTGCCGTCGCTGTAATTGACCTGCGTGTAGCAGTCGATCAACCCCACCTGCCGACCCTGACGCGTGAGTTCGTCATACAGGGCCAGTTGTAACTCCAGCTTTTGCGGGCGAAATTGATCGTCGGCGTCGAGCATCGCGACAAAGGTTTCCTGAGAGTGGCGCATCCCGTGATTACGAGCACTGGCCTGGCCTTCGTTGGCCTGCTGCAACAGTGTCAGGCGAAACGGCGCGACGAAGTCTCTGACCCGCTGGGGGCCGTCATCCGTAGAACCGTCGTCGACGACGATGACGTGATCGGGCAGCCGGGTTTGCTCGGCCAGCGATGACAGCGTTTGCTCAATGCTTGCGGCGCCGTTGTACATCGGGATCACGACGCACACTGTTTGCGGTGAAGGGGAGGCTTGATTGGGCACGGGTGATTCTCCTTTTGTTACGCCTTGGCTGAATCGCGCGGGAATCCCCGACCAGTCGAATGCTGGCCCAGGGTTGTCGGTGATAATTCGGGGAATGTGACGTGGTGTTGCCGGAAGGACAGGGCCAACGTGCAGAACACCAAAAACTCGGCAGAGCGGTAATTGGGTATCACGTAGGCCACATAGTTGGTGACGATGAACAAACCGATGATCACCAGGGCGCTGGCGCGAAACCTGGCAGCCTGGTTCGCCGTTACGGCGCGGTACTGTTTAAACAGGGCTTCGCCCAGCAGCAACGCCAGCGCAGTCAACTGAATAGCGCCGCCGTTGAGCAGAGTTTCCATGTAGCCGCTATGGGCGTTGCCGATGTAACCCCAGCGACGGATGAAACCATCGGCGTCGGGGCTGGCCCAGAAGGCGCCGAAGCCGTATCCCTTGAGCCATTGCTCATCGACAAACGGCGCGAGCAGCTCCCAGATCAACGTGCGGTCAGTGAGTGAGGGGTCACGACCGGCCAACTCCAGCAGCCACGAAAGGTTGTTGTAGAGAAACAGGCACACCAGCAGGAACGCCAGCGTGCAAAAGAAGAACAGCCACTGCGAGCGGTTGATGTGCAGCCGGATCAGGGTGAGGAAATACCAGTAGCTCAGCGTCCCGGAAAGGATCAGTGCCACGCCCGTTGCCGATTGGGCGAGCAGGATGGCGACCAGTGAAAAAAACGCACAGAAGAGTGCCCAGCGATTGCGTTGGCGGATCATCGGCAGCAACAACAGGATGGCGATTGCGTTGAGCCGCGCCCCGGCGTTCTTTTCGGCGAAAATCCCCTTGAATGCACCGTCACGGATGCCGCCGGACAGGAACGCGACGTCAGGCATGATCACGGCGAGTATCAAACCGATAAACGCCGCCACGCCGATGGCACAGCCCAGCATGAAATTGATTTTTTCAAGCGGGTAGTTATAGGCAATGAAACCGGCAAAGAACACCACGCTGAGCAGCGCGATAAAGCGCTTGAAACTCAGCATCGGGTCGCTGGACCAACTGATCGAGGCAATGACACAGAATATGAACACCAGCAGAAAGAAGTTGCTGCGGTAAAAGGTTTTGCTCAGGAACACCTTGTTGCGGATGAAGAAATACAACGGCACCAACAGTGTGATGAGGCCGCAGATCTGGTTGGCGACGTTGCCTTCGAGGTCTTTGCTGATATCACCGAAACTGGCTGCGCCACCCAGGCTGAGAACAAACGTGATCACCTGGATGTAAAACAGCACACCGAACAGGGTGAAGGCATCGCGTAGCGTGGAATATCTGATCTCCAGGGTACTCATGGCGATGGTCTCCGCAGTAACGCGGCGAGGTAGGTTTCTACCGCGCAGCCGTTCATGAAGCGCGCAGCGGCATCGATGCGGGACTGGCGCTGTAGATCTCGCGGTGTCGAGAGTTGCAGGGTGATCGCTTGCGCCAGGGCGAGCGGGTCGTCGACCGCCACCAGTGGCGCGACGAGGCCACCGATAAGAATGTCTTGCGGGCCGTGGGGACAGCGGGTCGACACCACCGGTGTGCCGGTGGACAAGGCCTCGACCAGCGCGTTGGGACTGCCCTCGAAACGCGACGACAGCACAAAGCAGTCGGCGGCGGCCACTTCTGCCATGGGATCACTGGCATAGCCCGGCAGATCGACTCGATCCGCCACGCCCAGTGTTCGGGCCAGGTCTTGCAACGAGTCCCTGAGTGCGCCCTCACCAAAAATGATCAGGCGAGTGTTGGCGTCCGGCAACGAGGCGAACGCGTTGATCAAGGTGTCGAAGCCTTTTTGCGGCGCCAGGCGCCCTACGGCGACAATCACCGGCCCGGGCTTGTCCTGGAGCCAACGGTGGCTTGGCTGCGCCGGCCGCTTGTTGCGAAAGTCGTCGTCAAGGACCGGGTTGTCGGCAATGGTCACGTCCTGGCGGCGCGCAATGGTGGTGTTGACCAGATCCTGGGCGACACCTCGCGAGACGCAGATCACCGGGTTGGGAATCAGCCGGTACAACAACGGTGCCACCAGGTATGCCAGCCGCACCATGAAGTCGGGGTTGACGTGTTTGTCATGGGAAAACGCGTTGCGCTCGCTGACATGCAGCCGTGTCAAAGTCCCCGACAGCAATGCGGCGAGGATGGCCACCACGTTGACGTGAGTCAGGGCCGCCAGTTGCGCGTCGAAGCGATTGGCCCGCAGAAACCGCGCGAGCGCCGGCACTGCACGCGCAGTGCGTGGGCTTCGCAATTCGACTTTCTTTACTCGCGGGTCGAGGTGCGCCGCATGCAGGCCGCCACCGGTGAGCATCAGCAAGGTCACATCATTGCCGGCGTCCACCAGTGCACTGGCCAGGCGCGCCATCATTTTTTCCGCCCCGCCAGCGCTGAGGTCGTGCAGGATAATCAGCAATTTTTTCATTGGTTCCATACCTGGTAGTACGTTTTCGCGGCGTACTGGCTGGTGTACGGTTGAATGGCGTCGGCGAGCATTTTTGCGCTTGGCGCAACGCCAGTCGGTGAAACCAGGCTGTTGAGCATTCCCTTCGCCAGGGCGGGTACGTCGTTGGCATTGACCAATTGACCCAGCCGGCCGTTGTCCAGCAGTTCCCTGGGCCCGGTTTCGCAATCACATGCCAATACCGGCGTACCCAACGCCAGTGCTTCAATCAGCACAGTCGGCATGCCTTCCTGTACCGAGCTCAGAATGAACAGCCGGGCGTGCCTGAGCAGGGGATAGGGGTTGCTCAGGAATCCGCTGAAATGCACCCGATGTGCGATGCCCAATCGGCTGGCCTGGGTGGTCAGTGCATCGAGCAGGGGACCGTCACCGGCGATCACCAGATCCGGCAGGGCTTCACTGCGCAGCGCCAGCGCATAGGCATCGAGCAACAGATCAAAGCCTTTGGGTTCCACCAGGCGACCCACGCTCAACCAATAGTCGCCGGGTAACCCGACGGGCAACGGCGCCCGTGAGGCTCGCAACAGTTGGTCGGTAACTACGGCGTTGGGGCAATAACGGATGCGTTGCCGACCCCAGGGCATCAGATCGATGAGGGACTGGCGCAGGGCCGTGGAAACCGTGACCACCTTGCCGCTGCCGCAGAGGTACAGCGCGTAGAGCAGACGCAGGCTGGAGGGGCCGGTTTTCTGTTCAGTGCAATCGAGTGCCGCGTGGCGGCTATAGATGACTTTGCAGGGAAGGCCGAGGGTGGCGAACCAGGTGCAGAGGTTGGCTTGCTCCTTGGCGGAAATGAGGTGAGTGATGCCCTCGCGGCGAATCAGCCGGCGCAACAGCACGATGGACTTGAACAGGCCGACGATGCCGTTGCCGCCAGCGCCGTTGAGCGTTTGCGCACCCGCGCTGTCCGGCGTGTCACCGTTCATGACGAAAAAACTCACGCGGTTGCCGTCCTTGAGAAACTGCTCGGACAAGCGTTGCTGGACGCGCTCGATACCGCCGCCCGCTCTGAAATCCTTGAGAATGAACAGAATGTGCATCGGTCATTCCCCCACGCTGATGGCGACTTTGCGCCGAACGAGCAGGGTCAACAGGTGTAAAAAATTGCTCGGGTAGTCGATCAGGTAGCGTTTGATCGTATGGGGCTCGCGGTACATCCGGTAAAACGCGCGCAGATGCAGTTGATCGATCATGGCGGGGTAGTAATTGCGGGTGGCCATGGCTTCCTGGCGAATGAACCCGCCACAGGTAAAGGCGACACCGCGAAAGCCTGCACGCAGCGCATCCTGTTCAAATCGCTCTTGCAGCCCGGCACCCAGGCCGACGATCAGAATGTCCGCTTCGCTGCGGCAGATGTCGGCCTGAATGTCCACAGCCTGGGACGCATCGAAATAGCCGTTGTGATAACCGGCGATGGTCAGTCGCGGATAGAGCGTCCTGATCTTGTCGATGAACAGATCCAGTTCAACCTGCCGGGCACCGACGAAATACACGCGCTTGCCCTGTTGCTCGGCACTGCCCAGTACCGCGTCGGCAATCGAGGTGAAGTCAAAGCTGACCCGGCCGATTGCACGGCCGGTCACCCGGGACATGAACAGCGACATCAGCATGCCGTCGCAAAAATAGGCGACGGTGCTTGGTGTCTGCTCGAAAAAACTGCTGATGGATGCAAAGTTGATGAAGGAATACGCCTGGTTGGCGTCCAGTAACCTGGGAGAAAAACGCCGGACTATCTGCAGCTTGATCATGGCGCGACTCCTGTCAGTTGACCGGCCGGGTTTGCCGGCCCACGGAGACGTAGGTAATGCCGCGCTTGCTCAAACGCTGCGGATCGAACAGGTTGCGTCCGTCGAAAATCAGCGGTTGCTTGAGCTGGCGGATCAGCAAATCGAAGTCCGGTGCCCGGAACGATTGCCACTCGGTGACGATAATCAGTGCATCGGCATTTTTCAGCGCTGCTTCCTTGGTGCCCGCCAGTGTCAGGTCATCGCGCGAGCCATAAATGCGCTGGGCTTCTTCCATGGCCTTGGGGTCGAACGCCTGGACGCTGGCGCCGGCGTGCCACAAGGCCTCCATCAACACCCGGCTGGGGGCTTCGCGCATGTCGTCGGTGTTGGGTTTGAAACTCAGGCCCCACAGGGCGAAGGTCTTGCCGCGCAAGGCACCCTCGAAATGATCGAAAACCCTCTTGAACAGGCTGGCTTTCTGCTCATGGTTGCGAGACTCCACGGCCTTGAGCACCCGGGCGTCGATATCGACGCTGGTGGCGGCGTGTATCAGCGCCTGCACATCCTTGGGGAAACACGATCCGCCATAGCCCAGGCCCGGATAGATGAACTGATAGCCGATGCGCGGATCGGACCCGATTCCGTGCCGGACCATCTCGATATCGGCGCCGAGTTTTTCGGCGAGGCAGGCCATTTCGTTCATGAAACTGATCTTGGTCGCCAGCATGCAGTTGGCCGCGTACTTGGTCAGTTCGGCGCTGCGCATGTCCATGACGATGATCTTTTCTCGGTTGCGATTGAACGGTTCGTACAGTTCGCGCATGACCGCTTCGGCGTGTGGGCTGTCGGTGCCGATGATGATGCGGTCCGGGCGCATGCAGTCCTCGACCGCGCAACCTTCCTTCAGAAACTCGGGATTGGAGACGACATCGAAGGTCAGATGGCTGCGATCGTTGTCGGCCAGCACCTGCTCGATGCGTTCGCGCACCCGGTCGCCAGTGCCGACCGGGACGGTGGATTTGTCGACGATGATGTGATGGCGGTCCATGTTCAGCGCGATGGTTTGCGCAACGTCCAGCACGTATTTGAGGTCCGCTGAACCATCTTCATCAGGCGGCGTCCCGACCGCGATCAACAGCACATCACCATGGTGCACCGCACTGGCAAGGTCAGTGCCGAATTGCAGCCGACCACTTTGGTGATTATCACGGACCAGGCTTTTCAAACCCGGCTCATAGAGCGGCAGCGTGCCGTCCTTCAGCGCGTCGACCTTGGCGCTGTCGACGTCTACGCAGAGGACGTTATGGCCGACTTCCGCCAGCGCGGCGCCTTGTACCAGGCCCACATAACCAATACCGAATACGCTCACATTCATGATCTAACCTCGGGGCGTCGTGACGCAGGTTCACGATGGGGCAGGGCGTCAGTAGATGTTTTTGGAGAACAGCGTGAAGGGGGTTTTGATGAGGATCTTGATGTCCAGCCACAGCGACCATTGGTTGATGTAGTTGAGGTCCTGGGCGACGCGCAGCTGCATCTTTTCCACGGTTTCGGTTTCGCCCCGATGCCCGGTGATCTGGGCCAGCCCGGTGATGCCAGGCTTGAGGCGATGACGGGCCATGTAGGCGCGCACTTTGCCGGTGTAGTAAATGTTGTGGGTCACGGCGTGCGGGCGCGGCCCGACCAAGGCCATCTGACCGAACAGCACGTTGAACAGCTGGGGCAATTCGTCGATGGAGCTGCGACGCAGGAAGCGTCCGAGCGGGGTGACGCGATCATCGTCCCGGGTGGCCTGGCGCACGTCGCTGTCGTCGTGGAGGCGCATCGAGCGAAACTTCCAGACTTTGATCACTTCGCCGTTGCAGCCGTGGCGATTTTGCTTGAACAGCACGGGCCCGGGGGAGGTCAGCTTGACGGCAATCGCCACCCCCAACAGCAACGGGCCAAGGACAATAATGGCCATGGCCGCCAGGCTGCGCTCGAACAGATCCTTGCAAAACAGGCTGGCGGGATGCGAGCTGATCAGGCTCTCGTTGAGATAGATGGCCGGCATTCGCTCTATTTCGGAGATCGAATGGTTGAGCAGCACCATGCTGCCGAAGTCCGGGATCCACACCACATCGACGTTCATGTCCAGCAGATCGATGTACAGCGCTTCGATGGTGGCTGCGTGCGCCATTGTCAGGACGATGTAGACGCGACGCACGTCCAGGCGCGTGATGATTTCGCGGATCGAGTCGACATGTCCCAGCAACGGCAAAATGCTCGGTGCCGGGCCACTGTCATCGGCGGCGGAGATGAAGCCCAGGACCAGCGCGCGGTTCGGTCGCGAGAGTTTTTTCGCCAGTTCGTGAGCGGTCGGGCAGGTGCCGATGATCACCGAGCGACGCTCCCTGCAGATCATCCGCGAATGCAGCCGGGCGAAGGAGTGCAGCGGCAGAAAACTCGCGGCCTGGACCACAAAGCCCAGCACTGCCCAGACCATGATGACCTGGCGAGAGTACGTCGCACTGGTCTGGGTGATGAAGGCAATGCTCGCCAGCACTGCCAGCAGGATCAGCCAGCCGGCCAGTAGACGGCCGAGCCCGACCACCAGGCCATGACGCTTGTGATAAACCTGCATCATGCTGTAGATCGGCACTGAACCGAGCACAGTCAGGATCATCAGGATGCGGTAAGGGCTGGTGAGGCTGCCGACGCGCCAGTACACGAGCAGCATTAACAGCGCGACCACCAGCGTCATTGCGCAAAACCACTGGCCCCAGAACGTCAGGCCTCGGCGGTGTGCCATTTGAGCGGTATAGAGCGGAGTCATGGGCTTGACCTCAAGGCAAAATGAATGCGTCAGCGCTTTAGGAGCGGACACGGCGTGGCTCCCGCAGGCTTTTCCGTAGCTCGGCAGAGGTGAAGCGAAGTGTTGTGTTGTGTTGTGTTGGCAGTTAACAGCGCAGTGACAGACCGGCAGGCCGGGCGTTACCGGGGTGCGAAGTCGTAGTTATAAAACGACTTGGAATGGTGGTAGCCGTATTTGCGCGCCTTGCGCAGGTCTACCTGATTGAGCACAGCGCCAAATACCGGCACATGGCTTT
This sequence comes from Pseudomonas sp. Sample_24, assembly GCF_004307605.1. Classification (NCBI taxonomy): domain Bacteria; kingdom Pseudomonadati; phylum Pseudomonadota; class Gammaproteobacteria; order Pseudomonadales; family Pseudomonadaceae; genus Pseudomonas; species Pseudomonas sp. Sample_24. Next base: position 45,310 of record NZ_RCNW01000344.1, on the reverse strand, counting down.
GTTGCAACATGGCAATGCCTTTCTGCACTTGGCTGATCGGCGTGCTGTCGGCCTTGACCACATAGATCACAGCGTCCGAATGCTTGGCCAGCAACAGCGCGTCGCTGATCATGTCCGCAGGCGGTGAATCGATGATGATGTGGCGGTAACGCGACTTCAGCGCCTCCAGCATCCGCGCCATGCGCGGTGAACTGAGCAGATCCTGCGGCGGAGGCTGGCGTGACGCGTTAAGCGAATCGGCAGGGGACGGCAACCGCGGTGCGGCGAACAGATCCACCGAAGGCGGCATGACCATCCCGGCCGGCAGCATGTCCAGGTTGCCCACCGAAACGATGCAATCCTCGAGCCTTGCAGTGCCTGCAATCACATTGGCCAGTCCCGGACTGTCGGGCGGAAAGTCAAAGTTCAGCGACAGGGTGGGCTGACGCATGTCGGCATCGATCAGCAGCACGCGCTCCAGTGGAGTGAGCGAGCTGGCCAGGTTGTTGGCGATGGTGCTTTTGCCTTCACCGGCAACCGTCGACGTGACCAGCACCACCTGCGAGGGCATGTCGCTGCTTTGCAACATCAGCCAGGTGCGCAAGTTGCGAATGGTCTCGGAAAAACGCGGGTTCTCATTGTCTTCGAACAACCGCGCCAGTTGCCGACGGCTTTTCTTCATGACCAGCGGAACGACGCTGAGCAGCGGAATGTTCAGCGTGCTTTCAATCGTCTCGTCAGTCTTGAAGGTGTTGCTCAGTTTGTCCATGAGCAGCGCCAGCGCCATGCCGACCAACGTCGCAACCAATCCGACGATCCCCACGATCAACGTTTTACGAGGCTTGCTCGCTTCGACAGGGACAATGGCCGGGTCGACGATGCGCACCTTGGTGGAGTCCATATCGGCGGTGGCTGCGGTCTCCTTCAAGCGGGTGACGAAGGTTTCATACAGCGCGCGGGTACTGTCGACTTCACGCTGGAACTCGCGCAACTGGAACTCTTTGCGAGCGATGTCCTGGATCTGCGCCTTGTTGCTGTTGAAGGACTGGCGCAGCGAGGCTTCGCTGGCCGTGGCGAGCTGGTATTGCCGTTCGATGCCGGCGACTACCTGCTGCACCTGCAATTGCAGGCTGGTGGTGGCCGCGCGCAATTCGGACTGCGCGGAGATCAGGCTCGGGTGTTTGGGCCCGTAGCGTCCCGCCAACTCATCGACCTTGGCCTGGGCTTTGGCGCGATCCGCCTGGAATTGCTGGACCAGCGGGTTGCTCAAGACTGCCGGCACGCTGGACAGACGGCTCAGATCGCCGTTGCTCAGGGCCTTCGCCTGACGGTATTCACTCTCGGCTTCGGCACGGTTGCGACGGGCGTCGACCATGCGATTGCCGGTCATCTCCAGTTCATTGGCGCTGATGGTGGCGACACCGCCGACGTCAACCAGCCCTTGCTCTTCGCGGTAGCCCTGAAGCTTTTTCTCGGCGACACGCAGGTTGTCGCGCAGCTTGATCAGTCGAGTGTTCATCCAGGCAGTAGTGGCCTGCGATGACTTCTCGCTGGTGTCCAGTTGGCTGTCGGTAAAGCCTTGGGCCAGCGCGTTGGCCGCTGCTGCTGCCAGAACCGGGTCGGGCAGTTCGACCTCGATTTCCAGCAACTGGCTTTTGCCAACGAACTTGACGCTGGTGTGCTGCATGAGGTTTTGCGTGACCTGGTTGAAGACGTCCTCTTCGCTGGGCACTTTTTTCATCGGTACCCAGGTACTCAGCCCCGGCAGCCATTGGTCAAGCTCAAGCTCCGCCAGCCATTTGCGCGGGGTGAACCAGGGTGTCGGTTGCTGGCGCGGGTCAGTGACCGGGTTGGTGGTCAGGCCGAGTTTTTTCACCGCGCGTTCGGCAAGGTCCCGCGATTGCAGGAGCGCTTGTTGTGTCTGCAAATACTCGGTGGCATTGCTGCCCGAGTCCTTGACCTGTTGGAAGGACATCAGCGGCGGGGTTTTATCGTTGAACAACAAGGTGGTACTGCCGATGTATTGCGGGGTAATGGCTGATACAGCAATGGCGGCCAACGCACAGCAGAACAGGACGAGCCAGGCGATGTTCCATTTGGCGCGCCAGATCACCCTCCAGATTTTGAGCAGGTCAATGGTGTCCTGGTTTTCGCTGTACTGTTGATGTACGTGCGTTGACAGAGGACGTTCGACGTAGGTGCTAGGGCTGTTGTCCATGATTAGAAAAAGCCTTGTGCAATGGAAATGGTATCGCCGGGGCCGATCGTGGTGTTGCGGGTGACTTCATCGGTGAGTGTGGCGCCGCCATCACCGCGCACGATGGTCACGCGTTTGATCGAGGCCCGTTCGGTCAAGCCACCGCCCAGGGCGATGGCTTTCTCCAGGGTGAGCCCGGGTATGAAGGGATAATTGCCGGGTTTTTTCACTTCGCCGTTGATATAGAACGGACGATATTCGATCTGGCTCAGGCTGACTTTCGGGTCGTTCAGATAGCCTTGCTTGAGTCCGTCGACGATGATCTTTTCGACTTGCCCGGGGGTCAGTCCCTTCGCGGAAATTTCCCCCAGGAAAGGGTAGGAAAAGGTGCCGGCATCGCTCAGACGGATTTTTTTCATGCTCAGCTCCGGCTCGCCAAAGACGATGATGCGCAAGACATCGCCGGCGGCGAGTTTGTATTGGGTGCCGGGGTCTGCTGCATATGTATTGGGTAGTACCGCCAGTGCGAACAACAAGGCAACTATGCGTATGTTCATGACGAAACCCTCTTAGAGGCTTACGTTGAAGCTGATCTGAACCACGTTACGGGTAAAACTTTCGTTGTCGGCATCCGAGTCGTTGTCGCGGAAGCGATAGCCGAGCTCGATGTCCAGCCACCGGCGCATCGCATAAATCACCGCCAGGTTGTAGTCCTGTAAATCGTCCGTGCGGCTTTGGCCTTCGTAGACATATCGACCGAATCCGGCCTGTGCCAGGGTGGTGATCCGATCCGTCCAGCCATGGCGCCAACCGACCTGGGTAAAGGTCGACTTCACCGCATCGGCGCCATCGTCGCCCTCGGCGAGTGCCTGGCGGGCGACAAAGGTGAATGTTGAATAGGTGCGTGGCTTGTATTGCAGGTCCACTTGCCACGTCGGGTTGTCGAGGTCCTTGGATTCGCTGTTGTCGAAGTCTTTTTTCTCGTAACCGAGGCGGACTTTACCGGTGGTCTTGGCGGTGACGTCCCAGACGGCACCGGCGTATACCGCGTTGGATTGGCTGCTGCGCGTGCTGTTGGTTTCCAGATAGTCGAAATCGGTGTGGTCATACTCCAGCAGGCCACGGGTATTGCTGCCGATGCGGTGATACCAGGTGCTCGTAAGTGCAGTGGTATTGCGTTCCTTGTCCTCGTTGATGCCATCGGAGTTGTCGGTACGCAGTTCGGCGTAGCTGGCGCCAAAATCGATCTGGTTGTCCGCGCTTTTGGCGCCATAGGTGTAAAGACCGCCCACCCGTTTGTTGTTGAACTTGTCGTTTTCACCTTCGACCGCGGTCGATTCGGTGCGCTGCCACTTGCGGTATTCGGCTTCCAGTTTCAGGCGGTGCCTGTCGGTGAACTCCATGATGCTGTCCGCCCGCAGCCGTTGTGCGGTGTAAGAGGCATCCGATTCGTCGTGATAAATGTAGCGGGCAGGCTGCCAGATCAGTCGTGTCGCGCTGTTGCGGTCTTCAGCCTTGAGCTCGAAGTTGGGCACCAGCTTGGTGATCATCGAGGACTGCGTGTTGTTTTCCAGTTCTCGAAAGTTATCGTCATAGCTCTCTGCGACCAGGAAGGTCGGCGTGAAATCGAATCCGTAAACATTGATCGGTGCCGGATCGAGACTCCAGGCCATTCCTGGGTAAAGAGAGACCATCATCAATGCAAAAGGGCAACGTGAACTCAAGGCCATGTCATGGCTCCGTCAGATATTGGGGTGAATCGAGGATAGCTGACGTTCGAGGTCACGGAGTGGCATGCAGATCGTTTGATTCCGGTTCAGAAATTGAAGCAGGATCATGACGCGCTCAGCCCCGTGCGATGTGATGAAAACCCCCTCGAGTGTTGACAGTGGCCCGCGAACTATTTGCAGGTGGTCGCCGGGTGTCAGGGGCGGGTCATCAGGGGTTAACGATGATTCAAAGCAGCGCGCACGCAGGTGCTCGATGACGTTCTCGGGCACCGTCGCAGGACCATGATTGAATTCGACGAAACGACTGACGCCACGGGTAGAGCGAATGGGCGACCAGTTGTCGTTCCCGCCAAGATGGATGAACAGGTACCCGGGAAAGAGGGACTCCCGAACCCGTTGTTGTTTGCCGCGAATGACGCGATCCCTCAAAAGCTGGGGATGAAAAACGGCATAATTCTGTTGAAGCAGATTGAGGTGGGCGCGTTCGTCCTGGTGAGGCTTGCATTGCAACAGGTACCAGTTGGAACGATCGGAGCTAATTGCGGGCATGCTGGTAAACTCCGTCAATATCGAAAGTTTAGGCAGGCAGTGGCTCTACTGAGTCCGAGAAGTTATCAAGTCAGGCAGAGTTGTTGTTTTTATTTGATGTCCATAAGTGTGTTTCAATAATGAATCACAATATGTTTCATCGGCGTAACAGTGAAGGTAACTGGATTGGCGTTATATCTGACAGCTTGTTAGGCATAACCATCAGGCAGTTTTCGATAGGCAAAGCTACCGCACGGTCCTTACCAAGGATCATTGAAAAACAGAAAAAACTGATGGCGCCCGATCAACAGAAATAAGCGTACAAACTGCACTCGTATTCTGGTTTATCAGACCTGTGTAGTTATTGACCAGTCTCAACAGCATGTCAAACGTTCCTTGTCAAAAAACATGCCTTCTATCCAATAGTTCAAAGGGTGTTGCTTAACCTGTTGTTTTGTAATGTGTTTATATTTCGGCCGAACGGATTAAACTTTTTTTGATGCTTATAGTCGTGTGCTGCATGAGGGGTTCAGAGGCAATTACCCAATAGTGGGGCTGGTTATTGAATCTGGACCCTGAAATAAAGCAAGGCTATAAGTAAAGGCCATGGGAATAACACGCGGGCAGAGATCATGACGATTCTTGTGACTGGCGCTGCAGGCTTCATCGGGTATCACACCGCCAAACGGTTGTGCCGGGACGGTCTTGAAGTTGTCGGTATCGACAACCTCAACGACTATTACAGCGTGGAATTGAAACTCGCCCGACTCAAGCAACTGAGTGAGCTGAGCAATTTCCGTTTTCAGAAGATGGACATTGTCGACAAGTCGGCCTTGATGGCTCTATTTAAACAGCACGGTTTTACCGAGGTTGTGCACTTGGCCGCTCAGGCGGGGGTTCGCTACTCACTGGACAATCCGGATGCCTATGCGCAATCGAATCTGGTCGGGTTTCTCAATGTGCTGGAAGCCTGTCGACACTATCGGCCCGCACACCTGATCTACGCGTCGAGCAGTTCTGTGTACGGCGACAACAGCAAGTTGCCATTTAGTGTCGATGACGCGGTCGAGCAGCCGGTTTCCCTGTATGCCGCGACCAAGCGCGCCAATGAGTTGCTCGCCTGCAGCTATTGTCATCTGTACGGTCTGAAGGCCAGCGGGTTGCGTTTTTTTACCGTTTACGGGCCTTGGGGCCGGCCGGACATGGCGCTGTTCAAGTTCACGCAAGCGATCCTCCAGGGTCAGCCGATCGATATTTACAATCATGGCCAGATGGCTCGGGATTTCACCTACATAGACGATATTGTCGAAAGCATTGTCCGCCTGTGTCCGAAGCCGCCGGTGCCGGACAAACAGGGGGAGGGCGTCAACCGGCTTTTCAACATAGGCCGTGGCATGCCAATGGCCCTGCTGGATTTTGTCGATTGCCTGGAAGCGGCACTGGGCATACACGCTCAGCGCAACTTTGTCCCGATGCAGGCCGGCGATGTCGTCAAAACCTGGGCTGATGTTTCGGCGCTGGCAGACTGGGTCGGTTTTTCTCCGCAGGTGGAGGTTGAAGCCGGTGTGGCGCAATTTGTGCGCTGGTATCGCCGCTTCTACCAGGTGTGAACGCAGGCTGACCAAGCAAGATCGAAACACTCTGATTGCCCGCACACGCGGGCACTCTTATGCGATCAATTTCATCTACATCCAGAGCGACCAGCACTGAAATCCAACGGCGCTATTTCACCCCCTCAATCTCATAATTCACATAACCGAACTCGTTGCTGCGAGCCGCCACATAGCGGCCGTTTTGCTCGAATACCGTGGCCTCGAAAGGCGCGCCGCCAAGGGTCGTCAGCAGATGCCCGTCCTTGATTTCGTATTTGGCCGGCACGCCGAATTGACCGCCATGCAGCATGTTCAGGTATTCCCCCTCTGTGGGCGGCTTGCCATCGACGCTGGCGACCAGGCGTTGGCCGTCTGTGCCGTAGACGATCTCGAATGTCTGGCCGGTGACGGTATTGCGTACCTTGATGGTTTTTCCCACCACGAAAGCTTGCAACTGCTCGTTGGTGAGGGCTTTGGCGCCTTCGGTTTTCAGTTGCTCGATGGTTTTGCCAGCCACCGCGGATTTGCTGTCCTCGGCTGACGGCGAGTACCAGATCGGTGAAGTCCACGCGCGCTCCTGGACGGTTGGCGCGACGTCGGCCGGTGGCGGTACTTGCAGTTTGGCCGCGTCGTAGGTGCTCCAGCGCGGTGTCGGAATCTGTAGCACGCGGGCGTAGTAGAACGCGTGCTGAGCCGGATCGAAATCCGGATCGACCCAGACTTTTTTCAGCTCCGTGGCACCGATGGTGTTGGAGTAAGTCGCCTTGGAGACATCGACCGTGGACCCCACCGCAGGGACTTTGCCAGTGATCGAGTCCGGTTGGCGATCACCGGCCCAGGCGACGTCGTAGATTTTCTCGAAGGTCTGGCCGTTTTTGGTCCAGCCCTTGATGATCTGGATGCGGTCGAGGTTGCCATCGTCGGCATCCTTGACCGCCCATACCACAAAGGAGGGTGCCTGTTTACCCGGCTTCGCCGGCAAGTCAGCGCCCATGGGAACGCCCTTGGTGTAAGCGGCATGCACCCAGTCCTTTTCGTTCCACACATTACTGTCGAAGCCCCAGCCACCAAACAGGCGCACGGGAATTCGCACGCCGCTGGTGCCGTAGACTTCTTTACGCTTCATGGCATCGAAAATCGATTCACGGGTGTTTTCTTCAGCCCATACGCCAGCCAGACCCGAGGTGCTGGTTTGCAAAGCCACCATGCCCGAATTGGCTTTGCCGGAAAGACGTGCCGCCGGTGTGCTGTCGGTGAAACCGTGGGAACCGAAATTGTTGTTCTGCAAATAAGGGATGACCCCGTTATGCGAGTCGCTGGCACCCACCACGCCCATTTTATAAGGGTTGTATCCGCGAGACTCCTGCAGGGCCATACCGTTTTGCCAGGCTTGCCTGATGTAACTGCCATTGATTTTCGACGTGCTGTTGTCGACGCCAAGCAAGAAACTCATGATCTCGTAATTGGCGAATTCATCGGTCGGCGACAGCTCAGGGTGGGTTTCGGAGGTGCCCTTGACCTGGTGGATTTCGGTGAGGGATTCATTGCGCATCCGCGTTTCGGCCCAGGCGGCATCGATGGGGCGACCACGGTCATCGACATCCACCGCAAACATCAAGCCGTTGCTGAGGTTGGCGTTGTGGGAGATCGCCAGTACTTCGTTGCCCTTTTTGCGCTGATCGTCCATCCAGCCCCACAAATCCTCCGGTTTGTCCGAGTCGAGGGCCGTGAAGGGCAGGTCCGGCACCTTCTTCGAATCACGGAAAAACACGTTCCGGTGCATGTTCTGATTGTTGGGGGCCGAGGTCCATTCATAGGCGACGAAGGTGGTGAACTTGCCGGGTTTGTAGTACTTGTCGGCAATGGCGATGTTCTGCTGCCAGATATTGCCGGCCACTTTCGGATCAATCAGCTCCTTGATCGGGTGGCTCAAGCTCCCGGCAATCCACTTGAACACCCGATTGAATTCCTCCGGCGTCCTGGCGATCAGTTTTTGCGCGATCGGCAGTTTGCTGAAGTCTGACTTGGGATCGTTGGCCAGGGCGATCACGCCAACGTATTCCGAATGGTCGGTCACGCCATGGAAATCCAGTGGTCGGCCCTTGAGCTGGACTTCAAACCCCATCGGATGCTTGACCGGCATGCCCAATGAGTATTGGTAGGCTTGCTCGGGATCGACCTGATGATTGCCGATCAGGTAGGCATCGATTGACCAGGAGGTGTGCGAATGCGTCTGGCCAAAGTAAACCTCGCGATCCGGGTTGCCCTCTGCCATTGCCATGGGGCCGACAGCCAGCAAGGCACAACCCAGCAGTGACGGTGTAATGAAGCAGGTTAGGGTTTTCATATTCCACGTCTCCGCAATACGGCAGTAACAGTGCTGGGTTCAGGCCCAGAAACTCGAGACTCGCTCAAAAAACCAAAAGGCAGCCAGCGTACCCAAACCGTAAGCAGCCATCGGTCGGGCATACCGGAGGGCGGGCTGTGGTAGCCGACAACGCAACAACAACGCTCGCAGGCACAGCACGGCGGCGACAAACATCAACTGACCGATTTCGACGCCGACATTGAACGTGAACAGGGCCAGCGGCAGGTCGCGCTGGGGCAAACCGATTTGCGTCAGCGCACCGGCAAAACCAAAGCCATGCAGCAAGCCAAAACAGAACGCCACCACCCATGGCCATTGGAGGGTGAAGCTGACGTCACCGCGGTTTTTGCGGGCTATTTCCACTGCCAGCAACAGAATGCTCAGGGCAATGGTCGCCTCCACGGGTGGGCCGGGAAGCCGCACCGCATCCAACGCTGCAAGGGCCAGGGTGATGGAGTGGGCGAGGGTGAACGCGGTGATGGTCTTGACCAGCATCCAGCCATTGCCCACCAGCAACAGGAGGCCGAAGACGAATAGCAGGTGATCAAAGCCTCCAAGAATGTGCTGGATGCCATGCACCAGAAAGGTACCGGCCACGGAAAACGCCCCCGGCGAGGCGGCGATTTCTATCCAGGGCCGAGCAGGGTGGACAAGGGTGGTCGTCTGACTGCCGTCCAGGCGCGAGACACGCACCAGCACATCGGTAATGCTCGCTTGCAGGCCTATGAATTCGATGCGCTGCCCGACCAGTCCCGATTGGCCGGTATCGATGATCCGACGTTCGATCAGTGAGTCGTTGAGCTGGCTTTCCACGGGTTCGACGACGGTGCGCATCCCTTCGGCAAAGCGCAATGCAATGGGCAATCGCATGCCTGAAAGCACCGGTGTGCGCCACAGCACGTCATAGCGTCCGATGGCCGTTTCATTGAGCTCCAGGTACGCGGGGCGCGACTCATGGGCGATCGCGGTCAGGCCCATGAACCAGAGCAGCAACAGCAGCCAGACCTTGCGCTTCATTATTGCTGGCGCTCGGCTTGCGTGGCGGCAATCGCACCGTCCGCTGCGGGAACCATCATTACCACTTCGTAACGTGCCTTCAGCGCGTCGAAACTGCTGCGCTTGGATGCGCTGCGTTGCTCCGACAGCCAATCGGACTTGACCTGCTGCGCCACGGTTTCGAAGGGCGGTGCCGGAGGTGTGGCCAGCGCATCGATCCACAACAGATGCCAGCCGAACCCGGATTCCACAGGCCCGACCCAACGTCCGGGCGTTTGCTTGAACAATGAAAGGGCGAAGGTTGAGCCGAATACCCGCGCCACCTGGTCCTGTGATTGCTCTGTGTAGGCGTTTTTGAACAGGAAGCCATCGCCTGCACCGCTGTTCTTGTCTGTCAAGCGACTCAAGGCGGCCAGCGCGTCGGCTTGCGCATTGGCACCGCGTTTGTCCGCAGCAAAAAATACATGGTGGAAAGTGGCAAGCGGTGGCGGCGCGTATTGCTCTTGATGCTGTTGGTACCAGGTTTCAAGTACACCAGGCGCAGGTTCGCGAAGCGACGCAACATCTTCGGCAAGGAAATCCATTTTTTGCGCCAATCGGCGTCGAATAATGGTGTCGTCTTTATCCAGGCCAAGTTTCAATGCTTCACGGTAAAGGATTTCCTCTTTCACATATTCATCAATCAGACCCTGCATTTGCAGTTCCGAGGGAGAGCGCTGCCAGCGCGCCAGCCAGGAAATGGCGATGCGCTGAACAACTTCAGGGGTGATTTCGATGCGTTGCGGATCTTGATTGACGGTTGAACGCTGTAAACCGCCGTACAGCATGAAGAGTGCAAAACCGCCGAGTAAAAAGTGCAGTAACGGCTGACGAAGGCATCGCTTGATTGACGAAAGTCGAGACGCCTTCGCTTCACCCACGGTCAAGTTCATGGCTCGGAGCCCCACGCTATACTCGAATGGTTTTCGAATCAGAGTGGAGTATTGCTGTTGGGCCGGAACTTTCCACCAAGGCTAATCACGATAGGCACTAATCATTAGTCGCAATCGGATTAACCGCCACAAAACTCAGGCCGTCTCCGATCCCAGGGAGATTACACATTGAGCTCCATCATCATTGGAGGAATGGTTTTCGTCTGCCTGTTCGCTGCCGCGATGATGGGGATGCTGCTGCGCATGCGATTACCTAATCATCACCTGGATATCGAGTCCAAGGACGTCATACGCCTGGCAACTGCCGTCGTGGGGACGCTGTCCGCACTGGCGCTCGGGCTGCTGATTGCGTCTGCAAAAAACGTCTACGACAGTAACGAGATTGAAGTCCGGACATCGGCCGCACGCATCGTCCTGCTCGACAGGGTCATGGCCCAGTACGGACCGGAGACAGCGCAGGCCCGAACCCGTCTGCGTCAACTGATTGAAACGCGGTTGAACCGGGGGTGGGGCAGCTCGTCCGCCGAGTCGACGGCGGTCAATCCTTTTGACGAGTCCCCGGGGATCGAACCGGTTCAGGTTGTACTGCGGGCACTAACGCCAGGTAACGAACCGCAACGCATGCTTCAGGTTCGCGCCTTGGAGGTCAGCTCTCAGCTGGCGGAAGCCCACTGGATACTGGTCGAGAGCAATACGGAGGGACTGCCCACGCCGTTTCTCGTCATCCTGACCTGCTGGCTGGCCTGGCTATTCGCGACGTTCGGCCTGCAGGCGCCGGCCAATCCCACCGTGATAGGCGTCATGCTCATCTGCTCTCTGTCGGTGGCCGCAGCGGTCTTTCTGGTGGTCGACATGGCGCATCCTTACGTCGGGATCATCCATGTTTCCGATGCGCCGTTGCGTACGGCGCTGATGAATATTGGCAAGTGATTTCCCGAGTGAAGCAGTAACGACAATCCAAAGGCTGCCTAAGGCGCACTGAACCGCTCGTTGATACCCGCTGCCTGCACCCGGTAAGTCTTGGGCGCGCAGCCCTGGGCCTTGTGAAAAAAGCGGCTGAAGGCGCTTAGGCTGGAAAAACCCAGCACCTCGGCAATCTGCGAAAGTTTCAGGTCGGTCTGGCTCAGGTATTTGCGGGCCAGGTCCAGCTTGGTCTGTTGCTTGATGGCCTGGAAGGTGGTGCCGCTGCCGGCCAGCCTGCGTTGCAGGGTTCGGCGGCTTTGCAGTTGATTGAGGGCGACAGCTTCGAGCGGCGCGCCACTGCTCGCCAGCAGTTTGCGTACGGAGTCTTCGGTGGCCGAGGCGGGACTTCGGTTGCGTCGTTGTTGGTTGTCCCGCAGATAGTCAAGCAAGGCGGGACGGGAGAAGGGCTGTTTCTCGTTCAGTGGATGCGCCAGCACCTGATGGCTGAGCAGCATGCCGTTGCACTCCTGATTGAAGAACACATTCTGCCCGAACATCCGTGTATAGCTCGCGCGGCTTTGCGGTTCCCGGCAACGCAGCATCACCCGCTCGGGCGACCACTGAGGGTAAAGGTCGCTTCGCAGCTTGCGCGCGAGCAGGGCCAGGCCCAGATGTACGGACTGGGTTTCGTCGATTTCGGCTGTTGCGGTCACCTCATAGTGTACGGTCAATCCGAGTTCATGTTGTTCCAGATGCACCAGAGCTCCGGACATCAGCACGTGAAAGTAGCGCGACAGCCGCTCGAGCCACTCGCCGACCGTGGTCGCTTCGCTGACGATGTCGAGCAGCGCACTGCCCAATACGCCCATCCCTTGTTTTTGTGCCAGCAACAGCCCGAAGTCCTCACGCCCGGTTTCCCGGGCAGCCAGTTCGAGAAAGTGCACCACCTTGGGTACCGGCAAGAGCAGGTCCAATTGGTCCAGCGACTGCGCTGCGATCGATGCCCCATGCGCCACTCGCCAGGGATCGCCGTGCAGATCGGCGATCAGCTCGCGGACGCCGTACAGGCACATGCTGCGAATGAGATGAGTATCCATGGCCCCATGCCTTTGAAGATTAATGGCGTGAAGTATCAAATGAATGGCACGTTTTATCAAATAAATGCTCGACGCCTGCGCAGAATACGACAGCCCGAACCTTACAAAAACCACAACGGAGCGATTGTCATGCTGGGTCTGATGCAGGATCACCCCTTACTCATTTCTTCGGTGCTCGAACACGCGCTGCGCTCGCACCCCAATGCCGAGATCGCCTCGCGCTTGCAGGACGGCACGGTGCATCACTGCACCTATGCCGACATCGGTCGGCGTGCCATGCAATTAGCCAATGCCCTTACCAACCTGGGCGTGCAGCCCGGCGATCGGATCGGCACCCTGGCCTGGAATGGCTACCGGCACATGGAAATGTTCTATGGCGTCTCGGGCATGGGCGCAGTGCTTCACACCATCAACCCACGGCTGTTTGCCGAACAGATCGAGTTCATCGCCAACCATGCCGAAGACCAGTACCTGTTTTTCGACCTGTCATTCGCTGCGCTGATCGAGCAACTTGCTCCACGACTCACCAGGGTCAAGGCTTTCGTTGTCCTGGCCGAGCGCAGCCAGATGCCGCCCATCGTTGTGCCGAACCTGCTGTGTTACGAAGAGCTGATCGGCGATGAGTCCGAGACCTTCGCTTGGCCTCGTCTGGATGAACGCGTGGCGGCCTCCCTGTGCTACACCTCGGGCACCACCGGAAATCCGAAAGGGGTGCTGTACTCCCATCGCTCGACCTTGCTGCATTCGATGGCCACCTGCACTCCGGACGGGTTCAACCTGTCCTCGGCCGATACGGCGTTGCTGGTGGTGCCCATGTTCCACGTCAACGCCTGGGGCATGCCTTATTCGGCGGCGATGTGCGGCGCGCGTCTGGTCCTGCCCGGCGCGGACCTCGACGGGGCCAGCCTGTATGACTTGATGCAGCGCGAAAAAGTGACCTTGGCCCTGGGCGTGCCAACGGTGTGGATGACCTTGCAACAACATGTGCAGAACGCCGGCCTGATGCCGACCGCGGACCTGTGCCTGAAACGGGTCGTGATGGGCGGGGCCGCGGCGCCACGCAGCCTGGTGGAAGCTTATGAGACGCGCTTTGGCGCCCGGGTGCTGCAAGCCTGGGGCATGACTGAGATGTCGCCTTTGGGCACGGTTTGCAATGCTTTGCCCAAGCACCGCGACGTCTCGCTTGACGAGCGCATTGACCTGCAAGCGAAGCAGGGGCGGGTGTTGTTCGGGGTAACGATCAAAATCGTCGACGCAGACGGTGCCGAACTGCCCCGCGACGGTAAGGCGTCCGGCCATTTGCGGGTCAAGGGGCCGTGGATCGCCAGTCAATATTACCAGGGTGAGGGTGAATCCTTGCTCGATGAACAGGGCTGGCTAATAACGGGTGATATCGCAACCATCGACCCGGATGGCTACATGCAGATTACCGATCGCGCCAAGGATGTGATCAAGTCCGGCGGCGAATGGATTTCCTCCATTGACCTGGAGAATGCTGCCTGCGGTCACCCGGCGGTGGCAGAAGCAGCGGTCATCGGTGTGCCTCACCCCAAGTGGCAGGAGCGGCCACTGCTGGTGGTGGTGCTCAAGCAGGGCATGTTGGCGACACGGGACGAGTTGCTCGGTTTTCTGCAGGGACGCGTGGTCAAGTGGTGGCTGCCCGACGCCGTGGCTTTCGTTGAAGCACTGCCCTACACGGCAACGGGCAAAGTGCAAAAAATGAAATTGCGCGAACAGTTCCGGGACTATCGTTTATAACCAGCGAGATCTTGTATTCAAGCCCAAAGGGCCTCACCCATGGATCGCATTGCACCTGAACTGGTCCTGAAAACCACGCCACCGCGAAGTCAAAAAACCGCTCACATGCGTGAGCGGTTGAGTATCGACAGCGCAGCCCTTTGCGACAAGACAGCGATTGCCGTGCAAGGCCCGGCGGGGTTCGGCAAGACGTTTCTGCTGGTGCAGTGGCGCCGGGAGTTTCTCTCCCGTGGGGCGGTAGTGGCCTGGTTGACCCTCGACGAGCATGACGATGGCATTCGATTCGCCAAAGGGCTGGCTGCGGCCATGGCCGTCGGCAGCGGCCGGGCGACGTTTGCTGGCTCTCTGGAGCGCACGCCCGGGCGCGATGAACTGGAGGGGCTGACTGATTGGCTGGCCGAAGTCGCCGACCTGGGCGGTGAAATCGTGCTGCTGCTCGACGAAACCGAAAGATTGCCCGAAGCCACAGTGCGGCATTGTCTGGCCTACCTACTGCACAATGCCCCGGCCAACCTGCGCATCATCATGGCCTCGCGCGGGCGTTTGAACCTGCAGGTGGGTGACCTGCAAGCCCGCGGCTTTTATGTAGCCATCGGCGCGGACGCCTTGCGTCTGCGTGTGGAGGAAACCGTGGCCATCCTCAGCGCTCGTTTCGGCCATCGTATCGACCCGGACCTGTGTGTGCGCTTGCATGAGGCCACCGAGGGCTGGTCACTGGGCTTGCAACTGGCAATCGCTTCCATCGAGAAAAGTCAGAGTGTGGTCGCAGCGGTCGAAGAATTGTCGGCGGGGACCGGTGACATACGCCGCTATTTCGTCGACACCCTGATCGCCCATCTGCCCGCCGAGCAGATTGAGTTTCTCACCAGCATTGCCCTGCTGGAGATGCTGCATCCTTCCCTGTGCATCGCCTTGACCGGCGACGAGCAGGCCGGCTTGCGCTTGCGGGATCTGTGCGTGGCAACGCCTATGTTTGTGGAGAACGTCGACAGTGAGTGGGTGCGAATTCACCCGCTGGCCCGGGAGTTTCTTCTGGGGCGCTTTGCCGGACTACCCGAAACCAGACGCCTGGATTTGCATGAGCGGGCGGCAAGTTGGCTTGAGGCGCATGACTTCTCCGAGCAGGCGGCTCGTCATTATCTTTTGGCCGGGCGTACCGGCCAGGCGTACCAGATGATCGAACAATGCCTCTACGAAATCATGTTGCGCGGGCAGTTCAGCCGGGTTCTGGAATGGGTCGAGGAACTGCCGGCGCAGGAGGTCGAATCGCGGTCGCGCATGTGCCTGGCGGCCGCCTGGTCCCTGGCCATGAGTGAACGGCATGAGGAAGCGGTGCGGCTGGTCTCCGGTATCCGGCAGGACCCGGCGACCGATGACAGCACACGTTGCGAAGCCGCGATGATTGTTGCTACCGCCGCCTATTTTGCCGACCGGCCGGACGAATCGCTGGCGCTCGTGACCCCTTGGATAGACGCCTTGCCGACCGGCGAAATCAAGTTACAGGCGGTCTTCGCCAACCAGATCGCGCGCCTGACCCTGTTCCAGGGCCAGCCGGAAAAGGCCCGACGCATCTTTCAGCGGGCGCCGTTGTATGCCTGGAGCTCCGGTCTGGACGCCATTCGGGGTTTCGGCGAATGGGTGGTGGGCCTCAGCTACGTGACCGAAGGCCGCCTGGTGCCGGCCGAAAGGGCATTGCGCGACAGCCTGACACGCGCCGAGCAGGACATCGGCCGACGCAGCCCGGTGGCGGTGATGCTGGCCAGCGGACTGGCCACGGTGTTGCTCGAGCGTGATCAGCCGCAAGAAGCGGCCACGGTTCTGGCCAACCGCCTTGACGTGGTCGAGCGCCTGGCCTCTCCGGATGCCGTCGTGATGGGCTATCTCACCGCTGCTCGTCTGGCGCTACTGCAGGGCCAGGGCCACCGCGGTTATGACCTCCTCGAGGCGCTGTTCGTACTCGGCGAGGAGCGCGGCATTGCGCGATTCTGCATTGCCGCACTCGCCGAGCAGATACGCCTGCACGCGCTGCAAGGTCGGGCCGACACCTGCCTTGCATTGGGACGCCGGCTCGATGCTCAGGTACCGCAGGTCGCGCGTGAACAAACAGGTTTGCTCGGGCCGGAGCTGGCCTTGATGGCCATGCTGGCCAAGGCCTATGTCGCCCACGTGCAACGTGACTGGCAAGGGATGCTGGAGCTGTTGGAGCGTGCCAACGAAACAGCCGAGCGCATTCGTCGCGGTCGTGAAATCGTGCAGATCAAACTGCTCAAGGCTTTGGCGCTCCAGGAATCCGGTGGAAATGGCCTGGCCTGCCTGCTTGAAGCGATCAGTCTGGCGGAGGAAAACGGCTTGCGGCGGATCGTCGAAGACACCCACCCGCAATTGCTCAAATGGATGCGCAAGGTCCAGCAAGAAATGCCCCGGGCCGAAGATCAAGGCACAGCACCCTCTGCCGCGCCGGCACCACTGGTGACCAGCACGGTGTCGCCCAGTCGATTGCTGACACCCAAGGAACGCGAAGTGTTGCAATTGCTTGCGCGAAACCTGTCGAACAAACAGATCGCGCTGGCGCTGAATGTCGGCGAAGAAACCGTGAAATGGCACTTGAAGAACCTCTTCGGAAAGTTCCAGGCTGGCACCCGCAAGCATGTGGTGGATCGGGCCTACATGCTGGGCATCCTCGATCCGGCCAGCTGAAACCTGTGGCTTGCGGACGCGTATGTTTCTGAGCCGCAAAGGCCCCCTTTTCCCCCCTGATTTCACTCAGCCCCCCTGACGATGGGGGGGCTGGATCACGCCCAATCGATAGTCTGGACCTCAATGGAGCCAACCCGGCCGGTGGATTTGCCGCCCGCCGAGCGTTGCTCAATGACATGAGTGGATCGGCAACGGCCGACTTTCGAGGTAAGGCGTATGAGTCAAAGCGTGCTGATTGCGGGGGTGGGCATGTCCCCGTTCGTCCCGCTGGGCGCTGGCGACAGTGTCGCCGCGTTGGCGGGCAGGGCGATCCGCCAGGCGCTCGACGATGCGCGTATTGACTACGACTTGGTCGACCAGGTGTTCAGCGCTTGCGTGAGTGGCGCAGTGGGTTGTAGCGAACAGGTTCTGGCCCAGATCGGCCTTACCGGAGTTCCGGTGTTTTTGCTAGCGGACGGTTGCGCGGCAGCCAGCAGTGCCTTGCAGCTGGCACGGCACAGCGTGTTGTCCAGCCAGGCCGAGTGCGCGTTGGCGCTGGGCTTCGAGTGCATGCCGGCGAACGTTACCCACCGCGCCTTCTTTGGTCTGGACGATAGCGCGCCGCAAGCCTGGGATGGCCTCGGTCAGGCCGATGCCTGCCAGACTCATTTTGCCCGGCGCGAGCATCCGGCGGCGCTGTTTGCGGCCCAGACCAGTTGGTTGCTGACCCGCATGGGCGTGGCGCAAACGAGCTTCGAACACGTTCTCGACCGGGCCCGGGCCCAGGCCATGCTCAACCCGATGGCGGTGCTCAACCGCTGCACGGCGCTCGATGGCTGGCGGGCTCGTTACCTTTGCCCGCCAGCATGCGGGGCTTCGGCGGTGCTGTTGTGTACACCGGGTTTTCTGGCCCGCTACGGCGCCCGGGGTGGTGTGGAAATACTGGCGTGTGTGCGCGGCAGCGACATGGCCTCCGAGCAGGAGGCCAGTTGCGTGCTCGATGTGCTGGGGCGCGCCACGACACGGCGCGTTGCCCAATTGGCGTATGAGCACGCAGGCCTTGGTGTCGACGAGATCGAGACTGTGGAGCTACATGACCAGAGCGTGGGCGACTTCATGGTGTACAGCGCCGCCCTGGGTTTGTGCCGGGAGGAGTGTATCAACGACTTCGTGCGCGAACGGCGCAACACGCGTGGCAATCCGGTCGATGTCTGCGCCTCCGGTGGGCTGCTCGGTCGCGGCCATGCACCGGGAGCAACGGGGCTTGCGCAAATCACTGAATTGGTCTGGCAACTGCGCGGCACAGCGCCGTTCAGGCAACACAACGGAGCCCGGACGGCACTTGCGCACAACGCGGCGCTGGGTCGTTCGGTATCGGTAACCATTCTGCAGCGCACTTAAGGACAGCGTCGCAGTGTCGTTTCAATGCGTTTTGATGAACCACAGAGAAGGTGAGCCCGTTAGATGAACAACAACAATAAGATCTGCCATGCAAACCTGCGTCGAGGGCTTTTGGCTACAGCAATTCTGGCCGGGATGGGCATCACGCCTGCACAAGCCCTGGAAATCGATACGGGCAATGAAGACCTGTCAGTGCGTTTCGACAACACCTTCAAGCTCAACTACGGCCAGCGTGTGGAAACCGCCAACAGCAAGCTGGCCAACAGTTGGAACAACAATGATGGCAACCGCAACTTCTCGGCCGGCAGTGCGGTGTCCCAGCGCCTGGACGTGCTCTCGGAACTGGACGTGGTCTTCAAGCAGAAGGCCGGTTTTCGCGTCAGTGCCAACAGCTGGTACGACCATGCCTATGACAATGTCGGCAGTGCCAACGCCTCGACCAACCAGCTCAACAATGGTGTTCCTGACTCGCGTCACATCAGTGGTTATGCCGACCGTTATTACAACGGGCCTTCTTCGGAAATCCTCGATGCCTTCGTGTTTGGCAGCACTGAGGTCGGCGATGAAACCCTGCTCAGCGCCAAGCTTGGCAGCCATACCCAGTATTGGGGTGAAAGCATCCTGGCCTTTGCCCATGGCAACAGTTATGGCCAGTCGGGCCTGGATATCACTAAAGGCCTGACGGTTCCGGGCACCGAGGCCAAGGAACTGTTCATCCCGCGGAACCAGTTGTCCACCAGCCTGACGCTCGGCTCGGAACTGACCCTGGGCGCCCAGTATTTTCTCGATTGGGACGCTTCGCGCCTGCCGGAGTCGGGCACCTACCTGGGGTTCAACGACGGCATCCAGAGTGGCGGGCACAACCTGTCGCTGATCGGTGGGCGCAATCCCTTCTTCGGCGCCCCAGGCCCCGTTGGCGCCAATGAGTTCCTGCGCCTGAGCAACGGCCACACCTTCACTCCGGACAAGCGCGGCGACTTCGGCCTGATGGCCAAGTGGAGCCCGGAATGGCTGGACGGGACGCTGGGCTTTTACTACCGCAACACCTCCGACATCCTGCCCAACCTGGTCCTGCAGCCGACGGCGGTGGGTCCGGCGCAGCTGATTTCGGGAAATATCGGCAGCTACAACCAGTTCTACGTCGACGACATCGATATCTACGGCATCAGCCTGTCCAAAAGCATCGCCGGGGTCAGCGTCGGCTTCGATCTCAACTACCGCGAAAACATGCCGCTGGCCAGTGTCGCCGGCACCGTCAGCCCGGCCGCGGCCGCAGCTGGATTGCCCGGATTCATCGGCAGTTTCGATGGCAATAACGGCGTGGCCCGAGGCAACACCGTGCATGCAGTGCTCAACGGCCTGACCACCTTCGCCGACACGCCGGTGTGGGACAGCGCCTCGCTGCTGGTGGAGCTTGGCTACAGCCGCTGGCTGGACGTCACCGATAACAAGCAATTGTTCAAGGGTGAGGACTGGTACCGCGGCGTGGACAAGGTCAGCAAGGACAACTATGTCATCGGCGTCAACTTCAACCCGACCTGGTATCAGGTTTTCCCCGGCATCGATTTCTACATGCCGGCCACCTATAACGTCGGCCTCAATGGCAACTCGTCAGTCCAGATGGGGGGCAACGAAGATTCCGGAAGCTATTCGATCGGCGTTGGCATGGACGTGCGCAATCAGTATCGCTTCGACTTGAAGTACGTGGACAACTTCGGTCCGTTCGATACCTGCGACCGCGCCGGCAATGCCGGCAGTCAGGGAGACGGTGCCGCACCCGGCGCCAACGGCCAGTACAACTGCACTCCAGGGCAGGCTACCGCCTTTGGCGGTACATCGGCCCAGCTCAAGGATCGCGGCATGGTCACCTTCACCTTCAAAACGACTATCTAATCGAACGTTGCCCGGCAACAGGAGAGTCCCATGAAATATGCACATTCGGTATTGGCCGCAGCCCTTGCGCTGGCGGTGACCGGTGCCGCCCACGCGGCCGTATCGTCCGACCAGGCCGCCCGACTTGGCAGCACATTGACCGGCGTTGGTGCCGAGAAAGCGGGCAATGCCGACGGCAGCATCCCGGCCTATACCGGTGGCCTGACCCAGGCACCGGCCAGCTACCAGGCGGGCAGTTCGTTCCGCCCCGACCCTTTCGAAAATGAAAAGCCGGTAACGGTGATCAATGCCGGCAACGCCGCCCAGTACGCTGGAAAACTGACGGTCTCGACCCAGGAGTTGCTCAAGCGCTTCCCGTCGTTTCTTGTCGATGTCTACCCGACCCATCGCACCGTGGCCATGCCTCAGCGACTGCTGGACAACACGGCGAAAAACGCCGTCGGGACCAAAACCACCGAGGGCGGAGTCGCCCTGGACAATGCATTGCCCGGCGTGCCGTTCCCGATCCCCGCCGATGGCTATGAAGCCATGTGGAACCACTTGCTGCGCTATCAGGGCTTTGCGCTGAACTCCAAGTACGATTCATGGAACGTCGATTCCTCGGGCAAGGCGACCCTGGCCACTACCGGCAACGCCTACATCGAGTACCCGTTGTACGACCCGGCCCGTACCAGCGCGGCCAACGAGAGCGACGTGTTCTTCAAGACCAAGCTGTATTACCAGAGCCCGGCACGCCGCGCCGGCGAGGCCATTCTGGTAGTCGATGCGGTCAACCCGCTCAAGCAAGGCCGCCGGGGCTGGCAGTACCTGCCGGGACAACGCCGGGTGAAGCTGGCGCCGGACATCGCCTACGACACACCGAACCCGGGGTCCGCCGGCAGTTCGACCTATGACGATTCCTGGGTGTTCAACGGTGCCCTGGACCGTTATGACTTCAAGCTCGTAGGCAAGAAGGAAATGTACGTCCCCTACAACACCTACAAGTTGAACTACCACAAGGTGGCTGCGGACGTGACCACTGCGAACCACGTCAATCCCGACCTGATGCGCTGGGAACTGCACCGAGTGTGGGTCGTGGAAGCGACCCTGAAGCCGGGCAAGCGCCACATCTACAGCAAGCGCACCTTCTACCTCGATGAGGACAGCTGGATTGCCCTGGCTTCGGACGAATACGACGCCAGCGGCAAGCTGTACCGCGGCGCCTTTGCCCACATGGCCTACAGCTACGACGTGCAGGCGCCGAACTCGGACAACCATATGTTCTACGACTTCGTCACCGGTAGCTACAACATTACCGGGATGTACGGGCCGTACGGTGGTGTGAAGTACATCGAGCCACTCTCCAAGGCCCAGTGGGCTCCGGAATCCCTGGCCGGTGCCGGAATCCGCTGACAGGACTCCATGTGGTATTTGCCATCGGGGAGAGGCCACACCTCTTCCGGTGGCTTTTTTTATCCGGGAAACAGCGATGAATAAATTCAGATGGATAGTGCTCATTGCACTGGGTGCCGCGTTGGCCTTGCCTTTCACCCGTGCCGTGGTGGCGGCGGATTTTGCCGATACTCTCGACCGGCCGGCGTTGCAGACCGACAAGGCGCTGCATGGCATTTTCACGGGACTGACCAGTGCCGGCGGGCGTTTGGTCGCGGTCGGCCAGCGTGGCCACATTTTCTATTCGGACGATGCAGGCCTGCAATGGCGTCAAGCCAGGGTACCGGTCAGCTCTGACCTGGTGGCCGTGCATTTCCCAAGTCCGTCCCAGGGCTGGGCCGTCGGTCATGACGGCGTGGTGTTGCACAGCAGCGACGCGGGCGAAAGCTGGAGTCGTCAATTCGACGGCCGCGACGTCGGCTCGACCCTGCTGGCGTATTACCAGAAGCAGGCTGCAGTACGGCCGAACGATGAGGCGGTCGCCTTATTGTTGGCCGATGCCCAGCGCATGTTCGAAGAGGGCGCTGACAAGCCGTTCCTCGATGTGTGGTTCGAGAATGACCAGGTCGGTTACATCGTCGGTGCTTTCAACCTGATTTTCCGTACCGACAATGGTGGTCGCAGCTGGACCCCGTGGCTGCATCGGACCGACAACCCCAGTGCCTTGAACCTGTACGCCTTACGCCCGGCCGGTAATGAACTGTTCGTTGTCGGCGAGCAGGGCCTGGTGCTCAAGTTCGACCCGGCCAGCGAGCGTTTCAAGGCCACCCCCACGCCCTACAACGGCAGCTTTTTCGGCATTGTCGGCAAGCCCGGCGCGGTCTTGGTGTTCGGCCTGCGCGGCAATGCCTATCGCAGCGTCGATGGCGGCGCCGACTGGAACAAGGTCGAGCTCGGCCTGCCCCTGAGTATCACCGCCGGCACGGTCACACCAGACGGACGGATCATCCTGTTGAGCCAGGCCGGCCATGTACTGGTCAGCAACGACGACGGCGCAAGTTTCAAGCTGCAGGCGAAAAGCGGCCTGGCGCCGGTGGCCGCGGCGCAAGTATCAACGGCAGGTGCGCTGGTACTGGCCGGCGCCCGAGGTCTTCGCCAGTTACCGCTCGAATAAGCCCACCTGCGTACAACAAAAGAGACAAGACACGATATGGGTACCTACGAACTCGATACGATGCCGGTGGTGCGGGAGCTCAAGGGCTTCGACGCCCGTTCCGGCACCCTGCTCGAACGCTTGATCTTCAACAACCGTCTGCTGGTGGTGCTGAGCTGTCTGGTGATCACCGTGCTGCTCGGTTACTTCGCGGCCACTCGACTGAGCCTGACTGCCAGCTTCGAAAAAATGCTGCCGCAAAGCCAACCGTTCATTCAGAACTACCTGGAGAACCGCCAGTCCTTGCGCGGGCTCGGCAATGCGGTGCGGGTGGTGGTGGAGAACACCCAAGGTGATATCTTTGACCCGCAATACCTCGATGCGCTCAAGCAGATCAACGACACCCTGTTTGTGACTCCCGGCGTGGACCGCGCCTGGGTCAAGTCGCTGTGGACGCCGGCGGTGCGCTGGACCGAAGTCACCGAACAAGGATTCCAGGGTGGGCCGGTGATGCCGGATGCCTACGATGGCTCGGCCAAGGGCGTCGAGCAGCTGCGCTTGAACATCGCCCGATCCGGCATCGTCGGCAGCCTGGTGGGCAACAACTTCAAATCGAGCATGATCTTCGTGCCCCTGCTGGAGAAGGATCCAGTCACCGGCCAGGCCATCGATTACCACGCGTTCTCGCGCGTGCTCGAAGAGCAGCTGCGCAACCAGTACGAGTTCGCTGGCACCAGCGATGCCGATGCCCGAGGCGAGGAGGGCAAGGGCCCGATCAAGATCCGCGTGATTGGTTTTGCCAAGCTGGTTGGCGACCTGATCGATGGCCTGGTTTTGGTGATGATGTACTTCGGCGCCGCCGCGCTGATTGCTACCGCCATCATTTATTTCTTCACTCGCTGTGTACGCAGCACCGCGCTGGTGATTCTCTGCTCGGTGATCGCCGTGGCCTGGCAGCTGGGATTGGTCGCGCTGTCGGGCTATGCACTCGACCCGTTCTCGATCCTGGTGCCGTTCCTGGTATTTGCCATCGGCGTGTCCCACGGCGCACAAAAAATGAACGGGATCATGCAGGATGTGGGGCGCGGCACGCATCAACTGATCGCCGCGCGCTACACCTTCCGCCGCCTGTTCCTGGCAGGGCTGACGGCCTTGCTCGCCGATGCGGTGGGCTTTGCCGTACTGATGCTGATCGACATCCCGGTGATTCAGGACCTGGCCGTCACCGCCAGCATCGGTGTGGCAGTGTTGATCTTCACCAACCTGGTGCTGTTGCCGGTGCTGTTGTCGTATTGCGGTGTCAGCCGCAAGGCGGCGGCGCGCAGCCTGCGTCAGGAAGTCAAGCAACTGCGCGGTAAGGGTCTGGGCAATCTGTGGAGCCTGCTCGACCGCTTTACCGAGCGCCGCTGGGCCACCGTCGCAGTGATCGTCGCCGGATTGTTGGCTGCGGGCGGGTTCATGGTCAGTACTCAGTTGCAGATCGGCGATCTCGATCCCGGTGCACCCGAGTTGCGCGCAGACTCCCGCTACAATCGCGACAACGCCTACATCACCGATAACTACTCGCTGTCCAGCGACCAGTTCGCCGTGATGGTCAAGACCGCGAGCGAGGGTTGCCTGAAGTACGAGACCCTGGTCGAGGCCGACCGTCTCGGCTGGCTGCTGCAACAGCAGCCTGGCGTTCAGACCACCGTGTCGCTGGTCAACGCGGTACGGCAGATCACCGCGGGTTCCTATGAAGGCAACCCGAAGATGCTGACCATCGCGCGCAATCAGGACGTGCTCAACTATGGCGCGCAGCAGGCCTCGGTGAACAACCCCGAACTGTTCAACAGTGACTGCTCGATGATGCCGGTGGTGGCCTACCTGGCCGACCATAAGGCGCAAACCCTCGATCATGTGGTCAGGGTTGCGCAGACTTTCGCTCGCGAACACAGCAACGGTGAGCGCCAGTTCATGCTCGCGGCCGGCAGCGCGGGGATCGAAGCGGCGACCAACATCGTGGTCCGCGAGGCCAACCGCACCATGCTGTTGTACGTGTATGGCGCGGTGATCGTGCTGTGCTTCATCACCTTTCGCAGCTGGCGCGCGGTCGTGGTGGCGGTGGTGCCGTTGATGTTAACGTCAGTGCTCTGCGAGGCGTTGATGGTCTGTCTTGGCATGGGCGTGAAAGTTGCCACCTTGCCGGTGATCGCCCTAGGTGTGGGGATCGGCGTGGATTACGCGCTTTACCTGCTCAGTGTGCAGCTGGCGCAGCAGCGTGCTGGCCTGTCGTTGACCGAGGCTTACAGGAACTCTGTGGCGTTCACCGGCAAGGTGGTCGCGTTGGTGGGCATCACCCTGGCGGCGGGCGTCATCACCTGGGCCTGGTCGCCGATCAAGTTCCAGGCGGATATGGGCATCTTGCTGACCTTCATGTTCATCTGGAACATGATTGGCGCGCTCGTGCTGATACCGGCGCTGTCGCACTTCCTGCTCAGGAAGGCTCGCTAATCTGCCTGCGATCTCCCGTAGGAGCGAGCTTGCTCGCGATGTAAATCAACGATGATGCGGGGAGCCTGGCACCCCGCGGTGCTCTCAGGTTCTTCGCGAGCAAGCTCGCTCCTACAAATCCCGCCGCCCTCGGCCATCCATGGCTGGGGGTGGCTAACCCGGCATCCATGTCGGGTTAGCCATTACGCAGAACCGGAACGAAGCCAGGGGGCCAGAAGTTCAAAAGCCAAAGCCAAAGCCAAAGCCAAAACCAAAACCAAAACGAGACGCCTGATAGCCGACCTGGTTGCGGGCCTGTCTACGATTCCAATGCAGGAGAGAGCCTGCTCTTGGAGGCGGTTTGCCAGCCGACATGAATTTGGCGGATGTACCGGGACCCTGTGGGAGCTGGCTTGCCTGCGATGACTGAGTGTCAGGCGACAAATATTTTGAGGGTGTACATATCCATTCCTGCGGTAACCGCCGCTGGCTGTTAACGCAGAAGTGGAAATGTGCTCAGTCGATTAATCCCGGGTCGCCTGTCAGGCCGCCTTCGCGGGCAAGCCCGCTACCACAGAAGCCCAACCTTTTATTGCACTGGCTTGAGCGGCACGATCAACGGGCCGTCGAAGGCCTGCATGATCAGCGAAGCGGGCTGGCCATGGCTGATCAGCTGGGCCATGGCGTTCATGTAGGGCGTCAGGTGACGGAAGTATTTCTTGTAGCTGGGGCACAGGTAGTTCAGCCCGGGCTCGCCGTTGGGTGCGGTCATGAAGCGGTTTTTCGGGCATTCGCCGTGGCAGGCGAAGCGGTAGTCGCATTGCTGGCACACGGTCGGCAAGGTCGTTTCCTTGGCCGCCCCGAAAGCTTGCTGGGCCGGGGAGGCGAGCAGGGTGGCCGGGTCGTCTTCATTGAGGTTGCCCAGCCGATATTCCGGGTACATGTAGTGATCGCAGGAATAGACGCTGCCGTCATGCTCGACGATCGCTGCTTTGCCACAACGCGGGCTGAACAGGCAGACCGAAGGGGCCAACTGACACCAGGCCGCCAGCGCCCATTCGAAGTTCATCACATGGAGGTCGCCGACGTCATGGCGCACCCATTCGTTGAAGATGGCGATGAGAAAATCACCATAGCGATCGGGTTCGACACTGTGCGCCGTGACCAGTCCGGGTTCGTCCACGGCATGCAGGCGTAGCTCCGGCGGTGTGGCGAAGCTCAAGCCCTGCTTGACGTCCGAAATACCCGGAAGGCGTTCGACCACCGGGTTGAACTGGATATGCCGCACGCCCTGGGCCTTGAGAAAACCATAGATTTCCAACGGATGGTGCGCCACATCGCGGGCCACGGTGACCAGCACGTTGAACTGCACCCCGTGTTTCTTCAGCAGGTCCAGGCCAGCCATCACCGCATCGAAACTGGAGCGGCCACGCTTGTCCGGTCGGTAGAGATCGTGGACCTCACGCGGTCCGTCGAGACTCAGGCCAACCATGAAATTCTCACGGGCGAGAAAGGCACACCACTCGTCATCGAGCAGGGTGCCGTTGGTTTGCAGGGTATTGCGGATGACCTTGCCAGCGCCAAGCTCGCGCTGGCAGGCCACCGCCCGCTGGAAAAAATCCAGGCCCAGCAAGGTCGGCTCGCCGCCTTGCCAGGTGAACTCCACTTCGGGGCTGGGTTGCGCGGCGATGTAACCCTGGATGTACGCGCGCAACACCTCGTCGGACATGCGAAAGCGTTCTCTGGGCGGGTAAAACTGCTCCTTTTCCAGATAGAAGCAGTAGCTGCAATCAAGGTTGCAAATGGGACCGACCGGCTTGGCCATCAGGTGCAACCCCTGCACCGCGGGAGAAGCGCTCGCCATCAGAGAAATCCGACCTTGCGCGCGTCGCTCAGCACGAAACGACGCAACAGGCCCAGGGACAGCCGACGCAGGTGGAACAGCACTTTCGCAAAGGGCCCGACCAGCAACAGGTCCTGGTTCTTTTGCACGGCGCGGACCATGCCTTCGGCGACCACCTCGGGCCCGCAGCCCTTGGTCTGATAGTACTTATGCAGTCGCGTAAGCTGGGCTTCGTCGACCGAGGGAGAGACGTTGTTGCGGGCATGGGTGATCGGCGTATTGATGATGCCGGGACAGACGGTGGTGACGCAGATATCGCTGTCGGCCAACTCCATCTTCAGGACTTCGTTGAACCCGAACACCGCATGCTTGGAGGCGGCATAGGCCGCCATCGTCGGCGACGGATACAGACCAGCCGCCGACGCGACGTTAAGCACATGGCGCGGCCCGCCGGCCTTGATCATCTGCGGAATGAAGTGATAGCAGCCATGCACCACCCCCATCACGTTGATGTCCAATACCCGTTGCCAGTGGGCCAGGTCGCTTCGCAGGAACTGGCCCAGGTAACCGATGCCAGCGTTGTTGATCAGCACATCGAGCGCGCCGACAGAGTCGTGGAGCTGAATGGCCAGATCGCGCACGGCGTCGCTGCTGGAGACATCGAGTTGATGGATGGTGCAGCGGGTGCCGAGCGCTTCGACCTCCAGCTTCACTTGCAGGAGTGCATCGAGATTGATGTCGGTGGCAATGATCCGGGCGCCTCGGCGGGCGAACGCCAGGGCCGCCGCGCGACCGATGCCGGAAGCGGCGCCGGTGATCAGGACTTTCTTGTTCTTCAGTTCGGTAGTGGCCATGGGAGTCTCCTGGGGACAATGGTTCAGGGCAGGTATGCGACATGCACATCGTCGACCTTGCCGTTGAAAGCGAATGGCGCGCGGTCGAAGTAATCCAGGGCAACCGGCGAGCCGAGGTCCTGGGCCACGTCAAAGGTTTCACTGGCAGTGAAGGTGAATGCCGGGGTGAACGGCGTCACGCCGCTGGCAACTTCATGGCCATTGAGGCGCAGGCTGAGGTTGGCCGGTGCGGCCAGTTTGCTGGCGCTCATTTGCGTCAACATTTCGATGCTGGCCTTGCCGGCCGGCACGCGTTCTGCAGAGCGCAACTTGACTCGGGCAATGGCCAGGGCGTTGTACTCGTAGACCAGAAAGCCATCGTCCAGATACAGGCTGACACCACCGCCGACGCCGCCCACCGCATACAACACGCCATTGGCGTTGGCCGGGACTTCGGCCGTCACCAGAACCCGGCTATTGCGATTGCGCAGGTTGGGCGCGGTGAACTCCGGGAGACGCTGTGTGCGATCGCTGAAATGCCATTCACGCTTGTCGCTGCTGGGGCGTACGTCCGGGTTCATGAAGGGGAACAGGCCGGCGCCAATCGGATAGACGTGGTTGGCCTTGGCCTGGATATCGAATTCGGCCTTCAGCTCAGCGAGTTTTTCCGGATGGCTGGCAGCCACATCCGTAGCTTGCGAATAGTCATTGCCAAGGTCAAACAGCGACCACTGATCGTTGTCCGGATTCCAGCCCATGAACTGGGCAAAACCTTGCACCCAGGGTTTGCGCGGGCCGAACACCGAGGCGATCCAGCCGTCCTTGTAGATGCCACGGCTGCCCAGCACTTCGAAGTACTGCGGGGGCTTGCGCGATTTGGCATCGGCATCGGCAAAGGTGTAGCGCAGGCTGACGCCGTCCACCGGATCCTGTTCGACGCCATTGACCACCTTGGGGGCGCTGATATCGAGGATGTCGTAGACGGTCGGGACAATGTCGTTGACGTGATGGAACTGTCCGCGGACCTTGGCATCGGCCTTGATCTTTTTGGGCCAGGAGACCGCCATCGGCGTGCGCGTACCGCCGAAGTAGCCCGCCACCAGTTTGGTCCCGATAAAGGGGCCTGAACCCGCCCAGGCCCAGGCGGCGTTGTACATGCTTTCAAGTTTGGGACCGCCGAGGGCTGACAGGCCACCGTAGCTGCCATTGAGTACCTTGAGCTGTTGCTCCTTGGGCACCGGAATGCCGTTCTGCGCCAGCAGTTCGTTGATGGTGCCTTCCATGCCTTCAGCCGAGGCACCGTTGTCACCGAGCACGTAGAAGATCAGGGTGTTGTCGCGTTTGCCTTCCAGCTCGAGCTCGTCGAGGATCTTCCCGGCCTGGGTGTCGGCATGTTCGAGGAAGCCTGCGTAAACCTCCATCAGGCGCGCCTGGTATTGCTTTTGCCCGGCGTCGAGGCTGTCCCAGGCCGGCAGTTCGACGGGGCGGGGCGTCAGCTTGGCGTCCTTGGGGATGAAGCCCATGGCTTTCTGGCGGGCGAAGGTCTGCTCGCGATACACATCCCAGCCAGCGTCAAACTTGCCCTTGTACTTGTCCGCCCATTGCGCGTTGACCTGATGCGGGCCATGCACGGCACCCGGAGCCCAGTACATGAAGAAGGGTTTGTCCGGGGCGTAGGTCTTGTGGTCCTGTAGCCAGTTCACCGCGCGGTCGGCCAGGTCTTCGCTGAGGTGGTATTTGGGATCGTGAGGCGGCTCGATCGGCGTGGTGTTGCGGTACAGGCGTGGCTCGTACTGGGAGGTTTCCCCGGCCATGAAGCCATAGAAGTGTTCAAAGCCATAGCCGGTCGGCCAACTGTCGAACGGTCCGGCGGCGGTGGTTTCCGCAGTCGGCGTGTTGTGCCACTTGCCGAAAGCGGCGGTGCTGTAGCCGTATTGCTTGAGCACTTCGGCCATGGTCGCCGAACTCTTGGGAATCTTGCCGGTGTAGCCGTCCCAATCGGTGGCCAGCTCGGCGATCACGCCATTGCCGACCCGGTGGTGATTGCGTCCGGTCAACAGGGCGGCGCGGGTGGCCGAGCTGATGGCGGTGGTATGGAAGGCGTTGTAGCGCACACCGCTGTCGGCCACCCGGCTCAAGGTCGGGGTGTGGATGGCGCCGCCAACGGTGTCGGCCTGGGCGAAGCCGGCGTCATCGAGCATGATCACCAGAATGTTCGGGGCATCGGCCGGCACGTGGGACTGAGCCGAGCGCTTCTGGTGATGGGAATCCTGCAGGGTTGGCCCAGCGGTGCTGGCCGAAGGCGTCGGTGCGAAGGGCAGGGTGTCTTGGGCGCAGGCGACGGAGCTCGCCAGCAGCATGCTCACCTTCAGCGTGAAATGCCCGGCGCGCGGAAGCTTCTGAATCATGGAAGACTCCTGTTCTTGTTATTGGCGCAGTGGGTGGAGCGCCCCTCTCGGGGAGGGGCGCCAGGCGTCGTCAGACCGAGAAACTGGTGATGTCCCTGGGCTGGATGTCATTGGCTTCGCAGTAGGCCAGGTAGCGCTGCACGCTGGTCTTCCAGTTCTCGATGGCGACGATGTTGTCGTTCTCGTCCATGTACATCAGGTCGCCCAGCGTGACGTTGAAGGTGATCACCTCATCGCCGAACTCAGGCAGACCGACGGGCGTATGGCTGGTGGCAGCGGTTTCGAACACCACGCCGCCTTCAGTGGAGATCCAGTCGTGTTCGAGGTACTTCCAGCCACCCTTGATGGTGTAGACGATCACGGTGCCGGAGTGGTGGTGCTTGGGCAGGGTCATGCTGGCGGGGGCCTTGAGCAGGGTAATGACTTCGCCACGCACCGGATCGCACTTGATGTACTTGATGAACACGTCATCGTTGTAAGGCGCGAAGGGCACCCAGGGCAGGTCGTCTGCGTTGATGGCGGCGGTATCGATGCTTTCGTACAACATGGTGGTACTCCTCGGGTAGGCCGTTGGCGGCAGGTGGATGCTCTGGGTGGCATCGTGCGGGAGTGGGCAGAAATTACCCCCCCGGCGGCGAGGGGGGTGGGCAATGCGCGTGACCTCGAATCAGTGCAACTGCGTGAGGGCCTGGGCCGAGCGGGTGCTGCTCAGATAGCGCCAGAACAGAAGCGCGAAGACGATGTCGCTCGCCACCAGCGTTGGCAACGGCCAGGCGACATTGCCCACCAGCCAGTGGCTGCCGATGACCGCAACCACAAGGATCTTCAGGATGATCCCCAGCACGATGAAGGGGCGATAGCGCACGGGATCGCGACTGATCTTCCAGTAGGCCCAACCGAAAACCAGCACCACGATCATGCTGACCTGGATGAACAAATCGGCGGTCGGGGTGGTCTGCAAGCCCATCAGTTGGGAGACCGGTTGTGTGGCCACCAGTAAGGGCAGGCCCGCCAGGATGTTGAAGCCGGCGGCGGTACTGAACAGGGTACGAGCGTTAGCATTGGACATGGAGCATTCCTCGAAGGGTCAGACTGAGTAGGGGCTCGGTTATTTGCTGAGTATGTGAATCGCCACGGCGGCTTCTTCGACGCCCTGCAGACCGCCGCCGTTTTCCTGAATCGCATGCCGCGCACCTTCCACCTGGCGCTTGCCGGCTTCGCCGCGCAACTGCGTCACCAGTTCGTAGAGCTGGCCGATGCCAGTGGCGCCCAAGGGGTGGCCTTTCGATTCGAGACCGCCGGAAGTATTGACCGGCAGGCGCCCGCCCAGGGTGAACTCTCCACGTTCGGCAGCCGGCCCGCCTTCGCCGAGGGCGACGAAGCCCAAGTTTTCCACCTGGATGATCTCGCCCATGGCCGAGGCGTCGTGCACTTCCGCCACGTGCATATCGCGAGGGCCCAGGCCGGCCTGCTCATAGGCAAGGTTGGCGGCCAAGCGCCCGACGTGGCGCTCTGGCTGGTCGAGGCGGCGGTTACTGAAACTGCGCATGACGCTGGCCGCGACTTTGATGCAACGGGTCTTGTCGGCGCCGATGCGCTTGAGGCCTTCCTCGGTACACAGAATGGCGGCCGCAGCGCCGTCGGACAGAGGGGCACACATTGGCAGGGTTATCGGGTAAGTGATGGGCGGTGCAGCCAGGATCTCTTCGATACTGAAAGACTGGCGGAACTGCGAGTAAGGGTTGTGCACCGAGTGGGTATGGTTTTTCGCCGACACCGCGGCAATTTGTCGTTGCGTGGTGCCATAAGTACTCATGTGATGACGGCACATTGCGGCGTAGATGGCCATGAACTTGCTGTAAGGCTTGTTCGATTCGCTGCCTTTAGGCACATCAACCCCTTCGCCCATTTGCACCAGGGTCTGGTAGTTCTGCTCGGCGCGGGTGATGTCCCAGCCCGCCTCGAAAATCGACAGGGCCTTGAGCTTGTCGACGATGTTCATCTTCTCCGCACCGATCGCCAGCGCCACGTCGGTGGTGCCGGCCTTGAGGCTCTGCACGGCCAGGTTGAAGGCGGCACTGCCTGAGGCACAGGCGTTTTCGATGTTGTAGATCGGAATGCCTTCGATGCCGACCTTGCTCAATACAACTTGCCCGGGAATGGCGATCTGGCCTTGCAATGGGCCATTGGTCATGCCTGCGTAAAAGGCGATGCCGAGATCTTCGGTGCGGCATCCGGCATCCTGCAATGCGCCATTGAGCGCTTCGCGCGCCAGGTCATCGAGGCTGCGTTCGAGGTGTCGGCCGAAGACGGTCATGGCGATGCCGGCGATATAGACGGTGCTCATGAGAATTCCTTGTGGTGGGAAGGGCGAAGCAATCGGGGGGCCTCAGGTCGGCGCCGGGCTAAATCGCTGGCGCAGGCCCGGGCCGGTTTTGTCAGATCTTTCGATCCAGGTTTTGCCAATAGGGCTGACGCAGATCTTTCTTCAGCACCTTGCCCACGGGGCTGCGCGGCAGGCTGTCGACGAAGTCGACCGACTTGGGCGCCATCACGCCGCCCAGCCGTTCCTTGCACAAATCGATCAGAGCCTGGGCGCTGACGCTCTGCCCAGGGTTAAGCTCGACCACGGCCTTGACCGCTTCGCCCCATTTCTCGTCCGGTACGCCGATCACTGCGCAGTCCTGTACCGCCGGGTGGCTCCACAACACTTGCTCAACTTCACTGGGGTACACGTTGAAGCCGCCAGAAATGATCATGTCCTTCTTGCGGTCGGTCAGGTGTAGGTAGCCTTCGGCATCGATGTGGCCGATATCGCCAGTGTGCAGCCAGCCGTCGATGAGGGTTTCGGCAGTCTTGTCCGGCTGCTTGTAGTAACCCTTCATGACCAGATCGCCGCGCACGCAGATCTCGCCAGTGGCACCGCGTGGCAGGATCCGCTGGTCATCATCCATCACCTCCACGCGGATCAGCGGGTAGGGACGGCCGACGGAGGACAGGCGCTCGTCGCCGGCCAGTTGACCGTCGACCAGGTGCTCGTCGGGGCGCAGGAAAGCGATGCTGGCCGGGGCTTCGGTCTGGCCATAACCTCCGGCCATGATCGGGCCGAACACGTCGATGGCCTTTTTCAGCTTCTGCACCGACATGGGAGCCGCGCCGTACATCAGGTACTTGACCGAGGACAGGTCCAGCCTTTCGATGCCGGGAATCTCCAGCAGCTTGTAGATCACGGTCGGCGGCAGGAAAAACTCCGTGACCCTGTGTTGCACAATGGCGCCGAGCATCGCTGCCGGATCAGGCTTGGTCAGCACCACTACGATGCCGCCCTGGGCCGTGCACGGCACGGCCAATAAGCCTGCGGTGTGGGTCATGGGTGCGGCGGCCAGGTTCACCGGTGTCTCGCCATCGCGGTAAGCGCAGGCCAGCATGAAGTGGGCGATGAAGGTCTGCGCACTGCGGTGCGTATTCATCACTCCCTTGGGCATGCCGGTGGTGCCGCCCGTGGGCGAGAGCATGATCACGTCGTCCATGTCGTAGCTGACTTCAGGACGGGTCGAGGGATGCTCCGCACTCCAGTGTTGCAGCGAAGGCGCATCGCGACCTTCGGCATCGATGCAGACCCAGTGCCGAATCTTCGGCAGCGACGGTCGCAGGTCGTCGATGATCGCCGCGAACTCGTCCTGGTAGAACATCACCTCGCAATCGAAGGCATCCAGGATGTAATGGTTCTCTTGTGCCGAGTTGCGCGCATTGACCGGTATCCAGGTCATGTTGGCGCGCCACAGGCCCAAGGTGCAGGCCCAAGCGGTGACGTCGTTGGACGACCACACCGCGCCCTTGGTTTCCTTGGGCAAACCCAGGGCCAGCAAGGTGTTGGCGATGCGACAGGACAACGCCCCGACTTCGTCAAAGGTGAAAGACCGCCCGCCCTGGATGTAGGCGATGCCTTCCGGGTTCAGACCCCAGCCGCGGTCGTAGAAATCAATGATGGCCATGAAGGACTCCCGTGCCGTCAATCAGAGCTGAGTGACCTTGGCGCGTGCCAGACCGCGCTCTTCCAGGAAGCCCAGCAGGTAGCGGTGCCCGAACGCCTTGGAGCCGGAAGCGAAGCCGACCTTGGCGGTATCGCCATCGATCAACTTGATCGCGGCGGCGACCTGCAAGGCCCCGGTGGCGATGTAGGCGGTGGTGCCATGCACGGTGGCGCGCACGGCGGAAAGCTGACCACGACCGATGGCGGTGTCGACCATGCGCACGGTGGTGGTGCGCTCGCGCGGTGGCATGCTCGGTGTGGTCGACTGAACGATCTGCTTGAGCACTTCATCCTGATGCTCGGCCGGCAGGTGTTTGTATTCGGCGTCCCACTTCTGACCCAGGCCATGCACCATCTTCATGACATCGTTGTCGTAGAAGCCGACGCAGGAAACACAGGAGCGCACGCGCGGATCGTTCTCGAAATACACCGGCAAAGAGGTGCCGCCCCATGGCAGGGCAAAGACCGGTTGCACGAAGTCAGGCGAAGGAATGCTGAAGGAGGTGCCGACGGCGTGCGGGACCAGTTTCTTCTCCCACAGGTAGCATTGCTCGGCGCGATACATCTCGAAGATGGAGGCTGTCGAACCCACGGTCACACCCGCACCGACGCCGCGTGGACCACGGCACAGGGTCGAGGTTTCCAGGGCGTCGATGCCTGGCGTTTCCAGGGCCAGTTCGGCGGCGATTTCCGCGTAGGTGAACATGTAGGACAACGAAGGCGAGACCAGCAGGCCGGCCTGGGCATAGAGATGGCCGAACTTCTCCCGCACTTCGCGCATGTAGCTCTGCTCACCGGTGGTATCCAGGTGATGGCAGCCGGCCTTGAGCGCGGCTTCGACGGCGGTCAGGCCGAATTTGACGAACGGGCCGACGGTGTTGCACACCACTTTGGCGCCGCGGAACGCCTCGGTCAGCGCCTCGACCGTGTGCTCGGCTTCGATCACTTCATAGGTGGCCGACTCCAGGCGCACCACGCGCTGGGCCATCATCTCGTGCACCCGTCCGGCATTACGCGCCACGGCGGTGAAGGGGATGTTTTGGTCGATCAGCCAGTCCATGGTCAGCATGCCTGTGTAGCCGCTGGCGCCATAAACAACGACGGGATATTTAGCCATTTTCGTGTCTCTCTTGTTTTTGAAAGGTTGCTTTTCCAGGTGTGGGATCGGGGCCGTTTCTGCGACCCGCGATCGACCGCACAGGGCCTGGAGCACGGGTGCCATGATTGGTTTTCCCCGGGGTCGACAACTCACTGGAAAAGTGGGCATATTTGTCGAAATCTGCTCATCAGGAAGCGCCCGGTGACACCGCAACAGAAAGTCCATGAAGTGTTGGGCCTGCCCATGGTCGGCGGCCTGGTGTGCCACCAGATGCCGCTCTATGCCGAGCGCTATTTCCTGCACGAAACCGACAACGACATTGCCCCGGTGGGGGGCATGACCTTACTCACTCAATTGGGTGGATCGCGGGTGATGGAAGGCACGGACGAGGCCTCGCGCCTGAGCACCTTGCCCAGCATGTCGATGCTGATTCCGGCCCACTGCGCGACCCATTGGCGCTACTCGGGAAGCGTGGATTTCGCGGTGTTCTACATTCCCGAGCGCAGTGACGATGTATTTGGTCGGTTACTGGACTGCTGCGCGCAGACGCAGGCACCACTGGCCTTCAGCGATGCCCTGGTGAGCGCGGCGGCGCGGCAGCTACTCGATGAGCTGAATTTGGGAAAAAATGCCGACCAAGGGTTCATGGCCCGCCTGGCTGCGGTGATGCTTGAGCAGGTGTGCCGTGCGCTAAGCACGCATACCCCGAACTCGATCAACCCGCCGCATATTCAATTGGCGCGTCTGCAATCGGTGGTGGCGTACATGCGCGAGCACCTGGCCGAAGACCTGTCGATCAACCGATTGGCGGCCCGGGCCGGCGTCAGTCCGGCGCATTTTCGCCGGCTGTTCGACGATGCCATGGGCATCGCGCCTCACCGGTATGTGATGAACCTGCGGCTCGAACATGCGCGTGAACTGCTTATGCAAACCGACCTGCCGATCCTGCATATAGCACTGGAGTGCGGTTTCAGTTCTCAAAGCCACCTGACGGCCGCCTTCAAAACGGCCCACGGGACCACACCTGCCCAGTTTCGCGTCCGGTCCGGTGTCGGCCGCAACTGAGAACGATCAGTGCAGCGAGGCGAAGCGTACTGCAGACGGGTAGCAGGAGAACTGACAGGACTTGCCTGGATCGTCCGGCAGGTACCCCGATTGCAACCAACCCTCCTTGATCGGGGTCACGTTTAACCGCATCGTGGACAACAATGCAATGATCCACAGCATTGTTATTATTTTCATAGGCTCACCTAATCGCGAACTCGAAAAACGCAAGGGTTGTGGTGAGATGAAAATAGCGCAGCAGGTTCCTGCTGCCCGCTATGCTTGGGGCAGAGCACAGATCTGGAAAAAATTGAAAACGAGTGGGCCGGCTGGGTGTAGCTTTTAACCAAGGCTAATCACGATAAGCACTAGGCATTGGTCGCAACTGGATTAACCCATCCCCGGAGGCCGTGCAGTATTGTGCCTGCACAGCCCTGGATGGAGCTCAGGTGATGAAAGGATTGCTGATTTTCGCCGCGATCATCGAGGCAGCCACGGGTGTGGGCCTGCTGTTCATTCCGTCACTGGTCGGGCAACTTTTGCTTGGCATAGACCTTTCGGGTGTCATTGTCCGTGTGGCCGGAATCGCTCTCATCGCACTGGCCATCGCCTGCTGGCCAGGTCCACCCATTCTCGGCATGTTGATCTACAACGCAGCCGTTGCGCTGTATCTCACCTACGTTGGCTTCTTGGGCGACTCTAGTGGAGTTCTCCTGTGGCCAGTGGTCATCTTGCACGCCGTCATGACAGTGCTTTTGATTCGGGCCACGAGAGCGATCATCCACTGAACTGCGTGGATATTGGGGGTCGGATCACCTTGGGTTAAATCAGATACCCAACGGCCTGGCCAAGGTTGTTTTCCTGAGCTCCAGCAACCAGGTGCAGCGGCACCACCGGCTGTTGGTTCTCCAGTGACGGGATTTCAAAACTGCCTACTATCTGAAGCTGTCGCTCGCCCAAACCGGTCGCCTCCAACTCTTTTGCCTTGGCCATTCTCGCGTGGTTCGCTGCGATTTCATTGAGAGTTGACACGTTACATCTCCGGTGACTGACCAAGCGTTTCGCTGGAGTCCTTAAGCGTTAGTTTGAGGTGCTGCCGTGTCAGAATTATGTCACTCCTGGGCAGCTACGCTCCGCCTGTGCAAGCCGTAAGCCAGACATGGCTGTAAATTACGTCCAGCGTTTTGCTTTGCGACGAAAGGTTGTGCGACACGTCTGAACCGGTCTTATCCGAACATTTTCGATATCGGGAAGACCGTTTTGTTGACGGTAGCAGACAGGCGAGGAGTTGCCAGAAAGCCCAATCTTTCGGATTGGGCTGTTTGCGAATGGGCCATCTTCGAACAGGAAGGCCTGATTACTGGTCCTTTTCGCAGTTGACCATCCACGACACACCAAATTTGTCGATCAACATGCCGAAACGGGCGGCCCAAAAAGTGCTGTCCAGCGGCATCTCGACTTTGCCGCCCGCGGCCAGCGCATTGAACACCCGTTCGGCTTCGGCGACGCTGTCGACATTCAGTGAGATCGAACAACCGCTCATGCCCGGTGTCGGGCGGTCGGGCGTGGTATCGGACGCCATCAGCATCTGATCGCCAACTTTCAGGCAGGTGTGGATGATCAGGTCGTGATGTTCTTTTGGCACATGCTCGGCGGCAGGCGTTTCACCGAAAGTCATCATCGCTTCGATATGGCCTTGCAGGCATTGGGCATAGAAGGTGAAAGCGGCTTTGCAGTCGCCGTTGAAAATGAGGTAGGGATTGATTTTCATGATTCTGCTCCCGGTCAATGAAGGTGCACATCGGATCTGACATCGTTTGGCGCGATGAATTCTGATGAGGCTGACCGGGACAGCAAAGCGCTAAAACGCGGCGGCTGCCTGAACATTGTCAGATTTTTTTTCGATAGAGCGGGTGATGCTTATCGCTTCGCTCGCGCGCCGTGGCGCCAGCAGGCGTTCAATGGCGCCGCTCACCAGGTTCTCCAGCAATTCGTTGTGCTCCTGCTCGTCCAGTGACTGAGTCGTCAGCCAACTGGGTGCGCTATTGAGCAGCGAGGCGATGGCATGCCCGGCCGCCAATTTTCCCGATTCGCTGAATCGCGAACGGGCGCCGAGCACCACCAGCAAGGTGCGTTCGTACTGCTCGCGCAATTGCCGGACCCGAGCCTGCTGGTCTTCATTCAGGCAGCCGCAGTCGCGTTCGACCAGGCGAAAATGCCAAGGCATCTCGCGGTGCAGATTGAGGTGGGCGCGAATCACATGGTTGAGCCGATCTCGCTTGGCCGGCGCCTTTTGCTGGATGCGTCCCAGGGTTGCCAGCAACTCTTCGTAAAACTCTTCGATGAGGTCCAGCAACAGGTGCTGTTTGCTCGGGTAATGGTGATACAACGAGCCCGGGGAAAGCCCCAGGCACGTCGCGAGCTCACGCATGCCGACCTGACCGAAACCCTTGCAGGCGAACAGTTCCAGCACCTTGTCCCGGTATTCGGCAAAACGCGAGCAACGCTCAGGCATAGGCATGGAAGCCGCGCCCCGTTTTGCGTCCCAGGTAGCCGGCGGCAACCATTTCCTTGAGCAGTGGCGCCGGGCGATATTTGCTGTCGTTGAAGCCTTCGTAAAACGCTTGCATGATCGCCAGCAGCGTGTCGAGACCGATCAGGTCGGCCAGCGCCAACGGGCCGATGGGCTGGTTGCAGCCAAGGCGCATGCCGGCGTCGATGTCTTCGGCACTGGCCAGGCCCTCCTGAAACACCAGGATCGCTTCGTTGATCATCGGCACCAGAATCCGGTTGACCACAAACCCCGGGCGGTTGCCGGCGGTGATCGCGGTTTTGCCCAGGGCCGTCGCCATGTCCAGCGCGAGGGTGTGGGTGGCGTCGCTGGTTTGCAGGCCGCGAATGACTTCGATCAGGCCCATCACCGGCACCGGGTTAAAGAAGTGCAGGCCGATGAAGCGCTCAGGCTGGCTGACGCTGGCGGCGAGCTGGGTGATCGACAGCGATGAGGTGTTGGAAGCGATCACGCAGTCAGCGCTGACCTGTGCGGCGATCTGTTGCAACACCCGCAATTTCAGTTCGAGATTCTCGGTGGCAGCTTCGATCACCAGTTGCGCATTGTGCAGGCTGCTGTAATCGGTGCTGGTCTGGATCTTGTCGAGGGCCGCGTTTTTTTGCTCGGTGGTCAGGGTGTCCTTGGCGATTTGCCGATCGAGATTTTTACCAACGGTCGCGATGGCTTTTTGCAGAGCGCTTTCGGAAATGTCGAGCAGGGTCACGTTGAAGCCGGCGAGGGCGCAGACTTGCGCAATGCCGTTGCCCATGGTGCCGGCGCCGATCACGCCAATGTTTTGCAGATTCATGTTGCCGTCCTTCCGATAAACCCTGCGATACCTTGGCCGCCGTCGTGGCACAAAGCGTACTATTGCCGCGAGTCTAGAACCGGCAGGGCGGTTGTCCTATGCCGAAACTGTTCAACGGGCCTGATGTTTTTTGCCATTTCGGGTGATCGGGAGAGAAGCGTTCACATGCGGGAAAAGGATTCAGTGGCCGCCTACTTCGTGCAGGCAATGATCCATGGTCTGGCCGACGATTCGCAGCGGGTGCGTGCCGTGCTGGAACAGGCCGGCATCGACCCGACCGTGATGCAGCAGCCATCGGCGCGAGTGCCAGCCAGTGCCTTTGCGGCGTTGTGGCTGATTCAGATCCGCGAGCTCAACGACGAGTTCTTCGGCCTCGATTCCCATGGCATGCCGCCAGGCGCTTTTGCGCTGATTTGCCGGGCGTTGATTCAGGAGCCCGACCTGCACAAGGCCATGCGCCAGTGCCTGGCCAATTTCGCCCTGTTCCTGCGCGACTTTCGCGGCACGCTGACCGTGCGCGGCAAACGGGCGGTAATCAGTCTGGAGACGTATTCGCAGAATGCCGATGCCAATCGTTTCGGCGAAGAAACGTTCCTCGTGCTGATGATCAGTTTGCTGTGCTGGCTGGGAGGCCGGCGCATACCTATCGACCGCGCAGACTTCCGCCATGAACGTTTGTCCCTGAGCGATGACCGGTTGCTCTGGGGCCCCAACCTGACCTTCGGTGCCGAGCGCACCGAAATCGAGTTCGCCAGTCACTACCTGCGGCTACCGGTGGTCCAGGACCTGGCGTCGCTGAAAGTATTTCTGCGCACCGCGCCACAATGGCTGGTGATCCGTTTTCGCAATCAGCATGGTCTGGCGTCGCAAGTGCACCAACGCTTGCGCAGCAGCCATTACAGCCAATGGCCGACCTTGCAGGCCTTTGCCCTGGAACAACACCTTAGCCCCAGCACCTTTCGCCGAAAACTGGAGCGCGAAGGTTGTTCCTATCAGGAAATCAAAGACGAAGTGCGCAGGGCGGTGGCGTTCGAACAACTGCGCGAAAGCCGGGCGAGCATCAGCGACATTGCCGAGCAGTTGGGGTTTCAGGAGCCCAGCGCGTTTCACCGGGCATTCAAGAAGTGGACGGGAGAAAGTCCGGGTCGCTATCGGGCGCGGTTTCAGGGCTAGCTGATCGGGTCAATGCGCTCAGGAATCCTGCGCACCTTGAATCATCGCCGGGCCGGCCATCTGCGGTTTTTCCCGCAGCAAGTTTTCCAGTGCCTTGCGATATTGATTGCCCCCCAGGCTCATGCTGTTGTTGTGCGTGCCGCCGGGAATCAGCAACAGGCTCTTGGGCTGGTTGGCGGCATTGAACAGTTGCTGGCTGAATCGCGACGGCATGAACTGATCGGCCAGGCCATGGACCACCAGCAGCGGCATGTCGATGTCGACGATCTTGTCGATGGAATCGAATTTCTGTGACAGCAACCAGCGCACCGGCAACCAGTTCACCGGCAGGTTGTTGCCGGCGACTTCCGCCACGGCATCGCCAAGCGAGGTGAAGGTGGACTCGATCACCAGGCCCCGGACCGGCACCGAACCATGATTGTTTTTCGCCTGGGCGGCGAGCTCTGCTGCAAGGTCGATGGCCACCGCACCGCCTAGCGAATGGCCGTAGATCAAGCGTTTGCCGGCGTCAGGTTGCATCACCTTGAAACGCTCCCAGGCGGCCCGGGCATCTTCGTAGACACTGGCTTCCGATGGCAGGTCGCCTTTGCTCTGGCCAAACCCGCGGTAGTCGATCGCCAGCACCGAATAACCCATGGCGCGCAACTGCTCGATACGGAACGCCTGTCCGGTCAGGTTCCAGCGCACACCGTGCAAGTAGAGAATTGCCGGTGCATCTTTACGCGCTGCCGGCCACCACCAGGCATGCAGGTTTTGCCCGGCCTTGAAACTTGCTGGCTTGATGTCCAATTCCTGAACGTCCTGCGGCAAGCCGCGATACCAGCCTGCCGTGCCCGGTTCGATGCGAAACAGCAACTCGCGCTCCTTATATTGCAGAGCACCGCAACCCACGGGCAGGCCCACCACCAGCGCGGCCATGCACAGCAGCGGCAGCCAGCGTCGCCGCAGACGAGTGAGAAGAGCAGTGGACATCGGTTGTTCAACCCGCACGGACATGAAGTTCGCGTTTTAGCAGATGCACACGCAGGGCGGGAATAATTTCGACAGCCGTTCAATCCACCCGCAACACAATCTTGCCGATGTGATCGCCGCCCTCCATGCGCCCGTGGGCCTGCGCCGCGTGGGCCAGGGGATAAACCTCATCGATCATTGGCAGGCAACGCCCGGCCGCCAATACCGGCCACACGTGCTCGCGCAACTGTTGCGCAATCGCGGCTTTTTCTTCCCGGGTGCGAGAACGCAACAACGAGCCGGTGACTGTGGCGCGTTTGGCCATGATCGCCAACAGATCGACTTCCCTGGCTACTGCGCCACCGAGGAAACCGAGCATCACCAGTCGCCCTTCGAGGGCCAGCGCCGCAACGTTACTGTTGAGGTACGAACCGCCCATGATGTCGAGAATCACATCGACGCCGCGCCCCGCGGTTTTTTCAGCAATGACCTGGGTAAAATCCTGTTCGCGATAGTTGATCGCCTCGGCGCCCAGTTCGCGGATCACCGCGCACTTTTCTGCACTGCCCGCCGTGGCAAACGCTTCGATGCCGAACTCACGGCAGAGCATCAACGCGGTGGTGCCGATGCCGCTGGTGCCGCCATGAATCAAGACTCGTTGATCTTTGCGCGCGCCGCCCATCTCGAACAGGTTGGCCCACACGGTGAAGAACGTTTCCGCAATGGCTGCGGCGTGTAGCCAATCCATGCCGGCTGGAATCGGCAGAGCCTGACTGGCGGGGACGACACAATACTGCGCATATCCGCCGCCGTTGGTCAGGGCGCAGACGTTGTCGCCGACCATGAAGTCGCTGACGCCTGCGCCAAGCCCGACCACTTCACCGGCCACCTCCAGCCCCGGGATCGGATTCATGCCCGGTTTCATCGGGTATTGACCGGCGCGTTGCAGCACATCAGGTCGATTGACTCCGGCGGCATGAACACGGATCAACAGTTCACCGGCGCCCGCCTCGGGGACGGGCACCAGGTTTGGTTGCAGCACTTCAGGGCCACCGGGTGTGGTGATTTCGATTTGGGTCATGGTTTGCGGCAGCGACATGATGAATACCTTTGAGCAATGAAGTCAGTTCGATAACGGTGGGATTGTTTTGTTTATGTGATCGTTGCAGCGGCGCAGGTTTGTTCCTTTGGCCCGGTCAGCAAACGCGCCGCCCATTCCAACAACAACGCACCGACAATCGCCCCGGCCGCCACCATGAACATCAATCGGTGATTGCCACCGCTGCCGTTGAACAGCGCCGAATAGGCGAAGCCGGAAATGGCCTGGAAAGTGGCGAACGAAACCGTGGCGCGGCTCCAGGCGATCTGTTGTTGATGGTGGCCGGGAATCAGTTCGTGAACCCGGGCCAGCGCCAGGGGCACGATGCCTGGCGGAAACGAGCCGATGATGACCGCGAGTAGCGCCAGAGCCACGAAGGTGCTGGACATCGACAGCAAGCCCACCGCAATCGCCTGCACCAGCAACACCAGGCGTATGCTGCGTTTGGCGC
Source organism: Pseudomonas sp. Sample_24 (assembly GCF_004307605.1). Classification (NCBI taxonomy): domain Bacteria; kingdom Pseudomonadati; phylum Pseudomonadota; class Gammaproteobacteria; order Pseudomonadales; family Pseudomonadaceae; genus Pseudomonas; species Pseudomonas sp. Sample_24. The sequence goes on along the minus strand of NZ_RCNW01000344.1, from coordinate 1,971 downwards.
CCAGGCGATCAGCCAGAAAACCGTAACTCACCGGGCCGACAATCGCGCCGAGACCGTATATCACCCAGACCATTGCGCCGACGTGTTGCCCGGCCCCGAGACCCCGGGCGACGTAATCCACCAGGAAGACCATGGCGGGCACGAGCCCGGCTGCCATGAGGGCGTATTGGGCGAACAGCAGGTAAACACCCGCAGGCATCGACGTCGGCGCTGTTTTGACCGCTGCCGGCGCTGGAGCAGGGGAAGTGGAAGATGGCCAGCCAAACCAGCTGACCGCCGTCAGGACCAGCGCCAGCACCCCGAGGCCGAGCCAGGTTTGTTGCAAACCCATACTGAGCAGCGGCGGTACGAGGGTCCCCGAGCCGGCAATCCCCAGGCCCAGGCCGAGGAAGATCGCACCACTGGCCAGACCTCTGCGGGAGGCGGGTACATGGGGCAACACCGTCGTAGCCACCAGCACCATGACCGCGCCACCGGCAACGCCGGACAGCAGACGCCAAGCGAAGAACCAGCTCACCGATAACGGAAAGGCACAGGCGAAAAACGCAAGCGTCACCGCGAGCATCATCAGCCGCAGAACGGTTTTGTTGGATGAACGTTTGGCCAGCGGATGGCCGATCAAGGCGCCGATCAGGTAGCCCACCAGGTTCGCGGCGCCGAGGAACACCACGTCGCTGGCGGAAAACCAGTGGTTTTGGATCAGAGAGGGAATCAACGGCGTATAAGCGAAACGCGCCAGGCCGATGCTCACCAGGCTGGCGCAGAGACCTGCAAGGATCGGCAGCCAGATCGCGCTGCCAGGTTTATCGGGGGTCAGTGAGGTACGGTCCATGAACGTTGTCCTGAGTGTTTTCATGGCGACCAGCATATCGAGGTTCTTTGATGCAATAATGCTGCGATTACACTTTGTAGTGATGCACAGGTGCATCACCAGGAGAAACCATGAACTGGGATGACGCACGGGTGTTTCTCGCGGTTTGCCGCGAATCCACGTTGCGCGGTGCCGCACGGGTGCTGGGCGTGGATCAAGCCACGGTTGGCCGGCGAATCGCGGCACTGGAAAAGTCCTTGAACGCGACGTTGTTCCTGCGCACATCCGAAGGCTATGCGCTGACAGCCGTGGGCGAAGCGGCAATGCGTGCCGTGGAGAAAATGGAGCATTCAGCGCACGAGCTGGAGCGACGCATTCAAGGCCTGGACGATCGATTGACCGGTACCGTGCGAGTCACCACCACCGATTCCATGGCTATCGATTTGCTGATCCCGGCCATCGCACGTTTGCATCGACAGCATCCCGACGTGCGGGTTCAGCTGGACGCTTCGACGCAGATTCTCAGCCTGGCCAAGCGCGAGGCCGACATTGCCGTGCGCAATACCCGGCCGGAAAACCCGGATCTGATTGCCCGCCGACTCGCCCGATGGCCGATCGGTTTGTTTGCTTCGCAAGACTATGTGGACGCCCACGGCATACCGCAGCCGGGTTCGGCGTTCGAGGGGCATGATCTGGTGATCTATCAGCCCTATTTGCAAGGCGACAAGGACGTGACACTGGTTGGTGAACCGATTGGCCGCGGGCGGATTGTCTCGAGCCTGAGTTCCAGTTTGCTGGTGCGCCGATCCATCGCTGCCGGGATCGGAATCGGCGAAGTCCCCGTGTACATGGGCGAACGGGACGGGCTGGTCAGGCTGTGGCCGGAACGTACGAAGCCTGTGCCCTATGACATCTGGCTGGTGACCCACGCCGATTTGCGGCATACGGCCAGGGTGCGGGTGGTGATTGACGAGATCGTCGCGGGGTTTTGCGGAACCGGTGAATGAAAACCTGATACTGCGCTCATTCAGACAGGGCGCGTTATCGTTGACGTCCATCGCGGGCAAGCCCGCTCCCACAGGGATCTTCATTGGTCGAAAATCCTGATCACACCGGGATCCTCTGTGGGAGCTGGCTTGCCAGCGATGGCGGCCTGACAG
>NZ_RCNW01000438.1:0-38518 GCF_004307605.1 Pseudomonas sp. Sample_24 | reverse complement strand
TTCGTTAGCGCCTGGCCAGCCGGTTAAAGATCGTTCCCACGCTCTGCGTGGGAATACAGCCCGGGACGCTCTGCGTCCCATTGGAACGCGGAGCGTGACTTGAGGCATTCCCACGCAGAGCGTAGGAACGATCATCACTCAGGCGACGGCCCCTGGCACCAGCGGAAATTCCAGGCTGGCAATGAATCCCCCCTCAGGATGATTGGCCAGCACCAGGCTCCCGCCATGCCGCTCCGCCGCACGCCGGGCGATGGCCAGACCCAGGCCATGCCCGGGCGCTGTCTGCCCGGGTGCCCGATAGAACGGCTCACCGAGCTGATTCAAGTGTTCGGTGTTTACCCCCGGCCCATGATCGCGCACGGTCACGACAATTTTCTCGCCATGACGTAGCGCCTGCATTTCAATCGGCAGCCCCCCTGGGGGATTGAAACGCTGGGCGTTGCGCAACAGGTTGTCCACGGCGCGCTCGATCATGGTCGGCCAGCCGGTGAGATTCAATTGTGGTTCGGCTTCCAGATGCACGAGTTGGTCAGGTGAGCCCAGTTGAGCATCTTTTTGCAAGGCATTGAGCAGCGCATTGAGATCCACCTCTTCGGCGCTGGCGTTATCGGCATCGACTCGCGCCAATACCAGAATCTCGCTGATCAGTGCTTCGAGCCGGTCGCACTCACGGGTCAGGCGCGGCCAGAGCTTTTCCCGTTCTTCAGGCGTGGCCCGTTCGGCCAATGCCAGCGCTATGCGCAGGCGGGCGAGGGGGGAGCGCAATTCGTGGGACACGTCACGCAGCAATTGCCGCTGACTGCTGATCAGGCTTTGCAGGCGTGCGCCCATGCGGTTGAAGTCGTTGGCCAGCACCCCGAACTCATCGCGGCGATTGGCCAGCTTGACCAGGCTGTTCTGCTGATAGGTGGTTTGCCCCAGATCATGCACGGCGCCGCGCAAACGGCTGAGCGGGCGGGTGATGGAGAGGGTCACGAACAGGCTGAACAGGGTCAGCACCACCAGCGCGATCCCTAGCGCACTCAATGGCCAGAGCAGGCTCTCGCGGTGCCAGGCATCGAGTTCCGGATGGGGGATGCGGTAGATCAGCAGGTAGGTATCGCCGGTTTTTTCGCTGGTGTATTCGTCGGTCAGACGACGCCAGGGCAGGCGGCGGTCATCGTTGTTCTGCCGTGCTTCGAAGGCTGCCGCGCGGCGCGGGAAGGTGCCGCGAACCACAGGGTCGCCACTTTCGTTGAGCACCTGAACGTCGATGTGATAATGGCGCTTGCGTTCCTGCAGGAGGTCTTGTGCTGCGTCCTCACCTTGAGATTCGTATATTTGCGTCCACTCTTGCGCCAGGGTGTTGAGACCCGGGTGGCGGCTGAGGATCCAGGCATCCTGGTTGAGCATGTGCCCGAGCAGAATGGAAAGCCCTGCAACCAGAGCGATGGCCAGCCAGAAGCTGGCCAGGATCCGCCAGAACAATGAACGCACAGAAAATCCTCGAACCAGACACAAGTCATTGTAGGAGTGAGCCTGCTCGCGATAACGGTGTGTGAGTCAATAGTTGTATCAACTGACACTTCGTTATCGCGAGCAGGCTCACTCCTACATGGAAATCAACAACATCAGACCCAACGGTGTTCAGCCGTTGGGTCCGGGTTAACGCATTATTGCGCTTTTTGCGGTTGTTGCGCTTTCCAGGCCTTGAATTCAGCCCATTCGGCGCGACGCTCAGCTTGCTTTTTCTGGATTTCGTCGAATTTCTTCTGCTGATCCGGTTTCAGCAAGGCGCGGACATCAGCCTCCGCTTTTTTGTGGTTGGCGGCCATTTCGTCCTTCATGGCTTTCTGGTCGGCTGGCGACAGTTTCTCCAGGTATTTGTCGACCAGTTGCTTACGCTCATGCATCTGCTCGCCCATGATCTTGCGGATCTGCTCACGCTGTTCGCGGCTCAGGTCCAGTTGGCTGTAGGGGCCTTTACCGTGCATCCCGTGCATCTGGCCGCCGTGGCGCGGGCTATCCATCGGCCCATCCATCGTGCCGTGACCTTCAGGCATGGCCATGGCGACGGTGGGCAGGGCGGCAGCGAACATCAGGGCGATTAGGGTCTTGCGCATGGTGAATCTCCTTGTCTCATTCCCGGTACGTTCCGGATGAGTACAGATTACGCAGATCAAGGTCAGCGGCAGTCAGCGGAGTGTAAGGCTTGGGTAAAGATGGTTTTCTACCTTCCTGACAAAACAAAACCCTGTGGGAACCGGTTGCCAGCGATGGCGTCATTGTTTTCGACGCATGGCTCAAGGCCCATAGCAGGCAAGCCAGTTCCCACAGTCAATCGGGTTGGGTTCAGAGACTGTAGTAATAGCCGCGGCTACGCAGGGCCACGATGCGCGGACGCCCATCGGGGTGCGGGCCGATTTTCTTGCGCAGGTTGCTGACGTGCATGTCCAGGCTGCGGTCATACAGGGTCAGCTTGCGGCCGAGGGCGATTTGCGCCAGTTCCTGTTTGTCCAGTGGCTCGCCGGGCTGCTTGAGCAGGGCTTCGAGCAGACGGCTTTCGGAAACCGTCAGGGTCAGTTCCTTTTCATCGATGCTGACCACACCGCGTACCGGGCTGAAACACAAGTCGCCCAGTTCCAATTGGCTGGACACCGCGGCCGGATGGCTGCGACGCAACACGGCGCGCAGCCGGGCGGTCAGCTCACGCGGGTCGCACGGTTTGGCCAGGTAATCATCGGCACCCAGTTCCAGACCCAGGATGCGATCCAGGGGTTCGCCGCGGGCCGAGAGCATCAGCACCGGCAGATCCGGGTGATCGCTGCGTAACTGCTTGAGCAGTTCCAGGCCGCTGCCGTCCGGCAGCATCACATCCAGAACCACGGCCGCCGGAGAGGTTTCAGCCAGCGCACGACGGGCGCTCTGGCCATCGTGGCAGGCGCGAACCTGAAAGCCTTCCTGACTCAGCCAACTGCTCAGAAGCTCACACAGCTCCTGATCATCATCAATTAATAACAGTTCGCTCATGACTCACTCAATTTAGCCATTGTCGACGTTTTCGCCGTGCACCACTGGCGAAGATACCGCAGAGCAGGGCCAATAGCGCTACCCCGGCGCCAATGACGAACCACTGTTGCTGATCGGTCAGCAAACGCGGCAACACGCTGCCGGCCTGGGCCTCCTTGAGTTGCAGCTTCAGGCGCTGGTTCTCCTGGCGCAACCGGGTCAGCTGGGCGCTTTCGCGTTCGCCATCGGCATTCTGCAATTGTTTGCTCAGTTCTTCCCGTTGCCGTTCGCTTTCTTTCAAGCGTTGCTGCAACTCGTTGATCTGGCTGCCGGCGCTCAGGGACAAAGGCGTCGAATTGCCACCCTCGGAGCTTTCCTCACCGTGGGCGGGGGCCATGATCGACAACGTGACCAACAACAGACACAACGGACCTTTGCGCATCGCGACTCCTGATTCCAATACGAGTATTGGGAAGTTGTCGGCCGGCAAACGGGAATAATGAGCGCTTGAGAACGCGATGAACCGATAAGGTTCACCGCGTGAGGGAGGCGTTACGGCAGGACTTGCTTGAACGGTTTGACCAGAACGCTGGCGTAGACGCCTGCGGCGATGTACGGATCGGCATCGGCCCAGGCTTGTGCGGCGCTCAGCGAATCGAATTCGGCGACGATCAGGCTGCCGGTGAAACCCGCTGCGCCCGGATCATTGCTGTCGACGGCCGGGTGCGGGCCGGCCAATACGATACGACCTTCGCCTTTAAGCACTTGCAGGCGCTCAAGGTGCGCAGGCCGTGCGGCCAGGCGGGCTTCCAGGGAGTTGGCGACGTCTGTGGCAATGATTGCGTAAAGCATGTCAGTCCTCGGTTTTTGGCGATGGGGTATCGGCGTCGTGCAGATGACGGGACAGGTAGATGCCCTGGCCAATCAGGAACAGCAAGGTCATGCCCAGGCTGCCGAAGACCTTGAAGTCGACCCAGTAGCTCTGGAAGGTGAACGCGACGAACAGGTTGGCGGCACCGCAAAACAGGAAAAACACGATCCAGGCGATGTTCAGGCGCGTCCAGACAGGTTCCGGCAACGTCAGCGCGTGGCCCATGATGCGTTTGATCAGCAGGCGGTCACCGATGAAGTGGCTGCCGATGAAGCCCAGGGCGAACAGCCAGTTGACCACCGGCGCCTTCCATTTGAGGAAGGTTTCGCTGTGGAAGGCCAGGGTCAGGCTGCCGAAGACCAGACAGGCGACGAGGGTCAGCCACTGGCTCTTCTCCAGCTTGCGCTGTTTGATGAACAGCGCGCCGTAGACCACCAGCGAACTGATGATCAGCATCGCGGTAGCGCTGTAAATACCGCCTACAGTTACCTCATGGCCGGCGATGTCGACGACCCGTGGATCGATTTTGAAGACGATGAAAAACAGCAGGAGCGGGATGAAATCGATGAATTGTTTCACAGTGGCAGCCAGAAGCAGGATGTGGCGGCATAATAACAAACATATGGGCGCGCGATAGCGCCAGCTGATTTGAGGTTACAAAGCCCTGTGAATGTTGATTTGCACTGCCATAGCACGGCCTCCGATGGCGCCCTGGCGCCTGCGGTACTGGTTGCGCGTGCATTCGAGAAAGGCGTGCGAGTCCTGGCCTTGACCGATCACGATACCCTTGAAGGCATCGCCGAGGCCCGCGAAGCGGCGGATGCGCTGGGAATGCAACTGGTCAATGGCATCGAATTGTCCTGCACCTGGGGCGGGGCGACCATTCATGTGCTGGGCTACGGTTTCGACGTCCATGCCGCGCCATTGGTCGAGGCGATTGCCAAATTGCACGATGGCCGCTGGCTACGGTCCGAAGAAATAAGTCGCAAACTGGCGTTGAAAGGCATGCCGGGGGCGCTGGAAGGCGCCCGGCAGATCCAGCAGGAGCTGGGCGACAGTGGCAACGCTCCGGCCCGGCCGCATTTTGCCGACTGGATGGTCCGCGAAGGTTTTGTAAAGGATCGCGCCGAAGCGTTCCGCAAATGGCTGGGTGCCGGCAAGCTGGGCGACGTCAAGCAACACTGGCCGACCCTTGAAGACACCGTCGAAACCCTGCGCGCGGCCAAGGCCTGGGTCAGTCTGGCGCATCCTTGGCATTACGAGTTCACTCGCAGCAAGCGTCGTCGCCTGATTGCCGACTATATTCAAGCAGGCGGCCACGCGATCGAAGTGGTCAATGGCTATCAGCCCGCCGAGCAAGTGGGCAGTCTGGCCATCCTGGCTCGCGAGTTCGGTCTGCTGGTCAGCGCCGGCAGTGATTTCCATGGCCCGGGCGGGTGGTCGGAAATCGGTGAGTACCGCCCGCTCCCGGAGGATCTGCCACCCCTGTGGTGCCGATTCAAACATGACCCAGTTATTGCCGCCGTCTGAACAGGTAGAGAATGTGAGTCAATTTTTCCAGATTCATCCGGAAAACCCGCAAGCGCGCCTGATCAAACAGGCTGTCGAGATCATCCGTAGCGGCGGGGTGGTGATTTATCCCACGGACTCCTCCTACGCCATCGGTTGCCAGATCGGCGACAAGGTCGCCGTGGAGCGTGTGCGCCGTTTGCGTGGCCTGGACGACAAGCACAACTTCGCACTGATCTGCAGCGATCTGTCGCAACTGGGCCTGTTCGCCAAGATCGATACCGGCACTTTCCGCATTCTCAAGGCTCATCTGCCGGGGCCGTACACCTTCATTCTCAACGCCACCCGTGAAGTCCCGCGGCTGTTGCTGCACCCGAAAAAACGCACCATCGGCCTGCGGGTGCCGAGCCATCCGATCGCCTTGGCGTTGCTGGACCAACTCGGCGAGCCGCTGATGAGCGTGAGCCTGATCATGCCCGGTGAAACCGATCCGATGTTCGATCCTTATGAAATGCGCCAATTGCTCGAGCATCAGGTCGACCTGATCATCGACGGCGGTTTCGGCGGAATCAAGGCCTCCACGGTGATCAACCTCGCCGATGGCGAACCGGAAGTGATCCGCGTCGGTTGCGGCGATCCAACGCCGTTCATGGCCGAGGCGTAGATGTCTGCAGTAGAACCCGTCGACAGTCAGGCCGGAGCCCAGCAAGAGCTGCCCTTCGCCATGGTCTATGGCCAGGCGGTCATGGAAATGCCGCTGGACCTGTACATCCCGCCGGATGCGCTGGAAGTCTTCCTTGAAGCCTTTGAAGGCCCGCTCGACCTGCTGCTGTACCTGATCCGCAAACAGAACATCAACATCCTCGACATCCCGGTGGCGGAAATCACCCGCCAGTACATGGGTTATGTCGAACTGATGCAGTCGGTGCGCCTGGAACTGGCCGCCGAATATCTGGTGATGGCCGCGATGCTGGCCGAGATCAAGTCGCGAATGCTGCTGCCGCGGGCCGAAACCGTCGAGGAAGAGGAAGAGGATCCGCGTGCCGAACTGATCCGCCGCTTGCAGGAGTACGAGCGTTTCAAGGCTGCGGCCGAAGGCATCGACGGCCTGAGTCGTGTGGGTCGCGATGTGCTGGTGCCCAAGCTCGACGCCCCGGAGGCACGGGCGCGCAAGTTGTTGCCGGATGTGCGCTTGTCAGAGTTGTTGATGTCGATGGCGGAAGTGTTACGCCGCGGCGACATGTTCGAAAGCCATCAGGTCAGCCGCGAGGCACTGTCGACCCGCGAACGCATGAGCGATGTACTGGAACGGCTCAAAGGCGGCGGTTTCGTGCCGTTCGTCGAGCTGTTCACCGCTGAAGAAGGGCGCCTGGGGGTTGTCGTGACGTTCATGGCCGTCCTCGAACTGGTCAAGGAATCCTTGGTCGAGTTGGTGCAGAATGAGCCGTTCGCCGCGATCCATGTCCGAGCCCGAGCCGAATAACGAGTTTAATCATGAACCTGAGTGAACCCCGCGAGCTGGCGCCATTGCTTGAAGCCTTTCTGTTGGCCTCGGGAAAGCCGCAATCCCTGGACCGTCTGTTCGAACTTTTCGAAGAGGGCGAACGGCCGGAGCCGGCGGTTTTCAAGAAAGCCCTGACCCTTCTCGGCAAGTCTTGCGATGGCCGGGCGTACGAGTTGAAAGAAGTCGCTTCCGGCTATCGTCTGCAAATCCGCGAGAAGTTTTCGCCGTGGGTCGGTCGCTTGTGGGAGGAACGACCGCAGCGCTATTCGCGGGCCATGCTCGAAACCATCGCCCTGATCGCCTATCGACAGCCGATCACCCGGGGCGAAATTGAAGATGTGCGGGGGGTGGCGGTCAACAGCCAGATCGTCAAGACGCTGATGGAGCGCGAGTGGATTCGTATTGTCGGTTACCGCGATGTGCCGGGCAAACCGGCGATGTTCGCCACCACCAAGGCGTTTCTCGATCACTTCAACCTGAAAAACCTCGACGATCTGCCGCCGCTGGCGGAGTTGCGCGAACTGGAGCCCGACCCGGTGCTCGATTTCGACGACGCGCCTGTTCCGGCGGCGTTGCAGGAATTGGCAGACGCCAGCGCCGAGCCGGAAGAGCCGAAGGAGGAAACCAGTTTCCACACGCTGTTGCTGGAACTGGACAGCATGGAAGAGGGGATCAAGACCGATTTCGACGATTTGTTGCGAGATGGCGTGGCGCCTGAGTTGGATTCGGAGCAGCCGGACATCGAGCCCGAAACAGAAGTTTTGCAGATCGAACCTGAGCCGGAAATTGAACCCGAGCAGGAAGACGACATTCTCGGCGTTGCCGAGGCCCGGGAAAAACTCCTGGCGGCCGTTGCCGCACTGGAACAGCCGAAACCCGAGCCTGAACTGAGCGACGAAGAAGCCGAAGCCCTGGCGCTCGCTGAAGCTATCGAAGCCGAACGCCGCCAATTCGAAGACTGACACAACCCTGTAGGAGCCGGCTTGCTGGCGATCGCATCACCGCTATTCCTCCGATGCACCGTGGTGATGCCATCGCCAGCAAGCCGGCTCCTACAGAAGGTTTGCAACCATCGAGGTCACCGGTCGGCGGAAAATTAAGTAAGTCACCATCGATCGGCTAGTCTCTGATGCGCAAACGCCCGCATGCGCGTATGATTCGCGACCCTTCGGCGATCCCTTCGCCCGAGTACCCAGTTTTCAGAACACACCGGGAGGTGCCCAGATGAGTATCAAAGACCAGAAAGACGACCAGGAAATCGGCCCAGCAGGCGAAAAACTGCAGAAAGTCCTCGCCCGTATCGGCGTCGGCTCGCGCCGTGACGTGGAAGCCTGGATCAGCCACGGCCGTATCAAGGTCAACGGCAAAGACGCCACCCTTGGTCAGCGTGTCGACATGCACGACGCCATCACCATCGATGGCAAGGTGATCAAGCGCGAAGAGGCTGCCGAGTCGGTCCGCCGCGTGATCATGTACAACAAGCCCGATGGCGAGATCTGCACCCGTGTCGACCCGGAAGGCCGCCCAACCGTGTTCGACAAGATGCCGCGCCCTAAAGAGGGCCGCTGGATCAACATCGGTCGTCTGGACATCAACACCACTGGTTTGCTGATGTTCACTACTGACGGTGAGCTGGCCAACCGCCTGATGCACCCTTCCTACGAAATGGACCGTGAATACGCGGTACGTGTGCGTGGCGAAGTCGACGACGAGATGATCGAGCGCCTGAAGGCTGGCGTTGTCCTTGAGGACGGCCCGGCCAAGTTCACCGATATCAAGCAGGCACCCGGTGGTGAAGGTTTCAACCACTGGTATCACTGCGTGGTAATGGAAGGTCGTAACCGTGAAGTTCGTCGTCTGTGGGAATCCCAGGGCCTGGTGGTCAGCCGTCTGAAGCGCGTGCGTTTCGGCCCGGTGTTCCTCAACTCCGACCTGCCGATGGGTCGCTGGCGCGAAATGAGCCAGTACGAAGTCGACATTTTGAGTGCCGAGGTTGGCCTGACGCCGGTCGCAATGCCGCAGATGAACGCCAAGAGCAAAGACAAGCTTGACCGGATGCAGCGTAAATCGTCGCGGCCGATGGCCAAGACCGAGCGCGTGCGGACTTTGCGTCCAGCCACTGGCGCGGCCGCTGCACCTGCCGCACCACGTGCAAGCCGTGAGCCGCAGATCGAAGGCGAGCGCCCAGGTCGCAAGCCTGCTGCCCGTCAGGACGGTGAGCGCGGCCCGCGTACGCCGCGTCCGGCCAATGGCCGTACCGAGCGTGGCGAAGGTCGTGGTACGCCGGTAGCGGATCGCCCGGCCGACACCAAGCGCCCGGCCAAGCCTGCGCCGAAGCGTCCGGGGATCAAGCTGGTCGACGGTGATACGCCGTCGGGCAAGCGCCGTGGTGCACCAGCGGGTTCGGGTCAGCGCCCGGGCTTCGGTCGTCGCAAGCCGGAGTGAAGCAGCGGTAAGCTTCAGGCGACAAGCTGCATGTGAAAACGCCAACCTTCGGGTTGGCGTTTTTTTTCGTCCGGCTTTATGTCTGTGCTGTTTTTGAAGGCCTCATCGCGGGCAAGCCCACTCCCACAGCGTTCTATGCCGGGTACAAAACAGTGAATAAAACACAGATCCCTGTGGGCTTGCCCGCGATGGCGCCATATGCAGCACAGAGTTGCCCAAGGTGGAAAGCCAAAATTACAGCCTGTAAAGATTTCATGACGAAATCAACGGGTAAACCCCATGAAATCGCCTTCCCCTTGGTTTCGTAAGAAAATTCTTACGCGCCATTGCCTCGCATCCATCTTTCACCGCTCTAGCCCGCTTGTTTCAATACGCCATGCAGGGTCAGATGCGCGCCATGCCTGTCGTGCAGGTGCATAACAAAAAGGAGGCGCAATGAACGCCGCAATCCGTTTTCATTTCTCCGCAAGGGGCGTTTGGTTATTCGTCCCTGTCGCTGATCCGCAAGGGTCTGATCCTTTATTTGCAGCCGTCCGACTCGTTCGGGACGGACACGGGCAATCCCGGCCATAGACACGCTTGTCCAGCGGGTCTGGCAGCAGGGGGTTAGCGGTGTACAATGCGCGCGTTTTACCTGTGACCTCCTGCGCATCTGCGCAAACCTCAAGGCTATCCGCCTTGTTCACTCCGCCGCGTCACGAGCGTGTCGGGTTCGATTTCGTCACAGATAAAAACAAACAGGTGACGCATGACCGTTGTAAATACGCTGAACTCCTGGTGCCTGCGCTGGGGTTTGATCGGTGCCGCTTAACGCCTTTGCTGAGCAGCAACGTCTTCTGAACATCATCAAACCTTGCGTGAGACCCTTTTCATGAGTGGACAAAACTCGCATTCAGGCGAGCTGAAACGCGGCCTGAAAAATCGCCACATTCAACTGATTGCCCTCGGTGGCGCGATCGGTACCGGTTTGTTCCTCGGTTCGGCCGGGGTGCTGAAATCCGCCGGGCCGTCGATGATTCTCGGCTACGCCATTTGCGGCTTCATTGCCTTCATGATCATGCGCCAACTGGGCGAAATGATCGTCGAAGAGCCGGTAGCCGGTTCCTTCAGCCACTTCGCACACAAATACTGGGGCGGTTTTGCCGGTTTCCTCTCGGGCTGGAACTGCTGGATCCTGTACATCCTGGTGGGCATGTCCGAACTGACAGCCGTCGGCAAATACATCCACTACTGGGCGCCGGACATCCCGACCTGGGCCACGGCGGCAGCGTTCTTCGTGCTGATCAATTTGATCAACCTGGCCAACGTCAAAGTGTTTGGCGAGGCCGAGTTCTGGTTCGCGATCATCAAGGTCGTGGCGATTGTCGGCATGATCGGCCTGGGCAGCTATCTGCTGGTCAGCGGTAACGGCGGCCCACAGGCTGCGGTGAGCAATCTGTGGTCCCACGGTGGCTTCTTCCCGAACGGCGTCAGCGGTCTGGTGATGGCCATGGCAATCATCATGTTCTCTTTCGGCGGCCTGGAAATGCTCGGTTTTACCGCCGCCGAAGCCGACAAACCGAAAACCGTGATCCCGAAAGCGATCAACCAGGTGATCTACCGGATCCTGATTTTCTACATCGGCGCACTGGTGATCCTGCTGTCGCTGACTCCATGGGACAGCCTGCTGACTACCCTGAACGCTTCCGGTGATTCCTACAGCGGCAGCCCGTTCGTGCAAGTGTTCTCGATGCTGGGCAGCAACACCGCCGCGCACATCCTCAACTTCGTGGTCCTGACGGCGGCGTTGTCGGTGTACAACAGCGGCACCTACTGCAACAGCCGCATGCTGTTGGGCATGGCCGAACAGGGCGATGCGCCGAAAGCTCTGGCGAAGATCGACAAGCGTGGCGTGCCGGTTCGTTCGATCCTGGCGTCGGCTGCGGTGACGTTGATTGCGGTCCTGCTGAACTACCTGATTCCACAGAACGCACTGGAACTGCTGATGTCGCTGGTAGTAGCGACCCTGGTGATCAACTGGGCGATGATCAGCTTCTCGCACTTCAAGTTCCGCCAGCACATGAACAAAACCAGACAGACGCCGTTGTTCAAGGCCTTGTGGTACCCGTACGGGAACTACGTCTGCCTGGCGTTCGTGGTGTTCATCCTTGGCGTGATGCTGATGATCCCGGGGATCCAGATCTCGGTGTACGCAATTCCGGTGTGGGTCGTGTTCATGTGGGTTTGCTACGGCATCAAGAACAAGCGCAGTGCCCAGCGTGCCATGCAGGCAGCGGTGGAGTAACTCCGCGCAAAAACAACAAACCCGGCCAAGTGCCGGGTTTTTTGTTTTCAGGCTTCACACAAAACCCTGTGGGAGCGGGCTTGCCCGCGATGGCGGAGTGTCAGGCGCTATCAATATTGAATGTGCCGGCCTCTTCGCGGGCAAGCCCGCTCCCACAGGTTTATCAGCGCATCATTCGCGGTATCCTGCACGCTCTGACTACGGACGTTTTTCCATGCTGGTGATTTCCAACAATGTGCATCTGCCGGATGCCGAGATCGAGTTGACCGCCATTCGTGCCCAGGGCGCGGGTGGGCAGAACGTCAACAAGGTGTCGAGCGCGGTGCACCTGCGCTTCGACATTCCGGCGTCTTCCTTGCCTGAGTTCTACAAGGAGCGGCTGCTGGCGTTGCGCGACAGTCGGATCACCAGTGACGGCGTGCTGATCATCAAGGCCCAGCAATATCGCACGCAAGAACAGAACCGCGCCGATGCCCTGGAGCGTTTGGTCGAACTGATCCAGAGCGCCACCAAGGTCGAAAAGAAACGCCGCCCGACCAAACCGACCCTCGGCTCGAAAACCCGTCGGCTCGAATCCAAGAGCAAGCGCGGCAACATCAAGGCCGGGCGTGGCAAGGTCGATTTCTAGCGCGCATCCCGGGTTTCACGCAGCTTCGGAGCCTGACGATACAAGTAGACGCTGAGCGCCAGGCCACTGAGTGCCGCCAGCGCGGCGAACAAAAAGATCGACGCAAAACCGAAACCGGCCGCAATGGCACCGGCCAGCGGTCCGGTGATCCCCAGCGACAAATCGATGAACAGTGAATAAGCCCCCACTGCCGCGCCACGGCTGGAGGCGGGCACCAGATTGACCGCTTCCACACCGAGCGCCGGAAACACCAGCGAGAAACCGAAACCCGTCAAAGCCGCGCCTGCCAGCGCCCAGTACGCGTCGGGTGCCAGCCACAGCAACAACAGGCCCAGGGTTTCTACCGACAAACAGGCAATCGCCACGCGAAAGCCGCCGAGGCGGTTGATCAGGTTGCCGAACAAAAGGCGCGCGCCAATGAAGCTGGCACCGAACAGGCTCAGGCATAACACCGCGTTGTCCCAGTGCTGCGTGGCGTAATACAACGTAATGAACGTGGCGATGGTGCCGAAACCGATGGAGCCCAAGGCCAGGCCGCAGCCGTGCGGCAATACTCGGCCGAGCACATGCATGAATGGCGAGCGTTCACCGACAACGATGGGCGCGGCGGTTTTCGGCCAGGCCAGCAGCAGGCCAAGCGCAGCCAGCAGCACGATGCTGACGCCCATGCTCCACAAGCCCATTTTGCTGACCAGCAATACGCCCAGCGGCGCGCCGACCGCCAGCGCGCCATAGCTGGCAATACCGTTCCACGAAATGACCTTGGCGGTGTTCGCCGCGCCGACCCGGCCGATGCCCCAACCAATTGAACCCGAGCCCACCAGACTTTCCGCGCTGCCCAGGACCAGGCGGCCGATCAACAGGCTGATCAGGCTGAGCATCGGCAAGCTTTGCGTCCAGGCTGAAATCAGCATGAACACACCGCTCACGCCACAACCGGCGAGGCCATACATGACCGCCAGTTTGCTGCCTTTGTTGTCGATGATTTTCCCGGCATACGGGCGGCTGAGCAGGGTGGCCAGGTACTGCACGCTGATTACCAGGCCCGCAATCACTGCGCCGAAGCCCAGGTCGCTATGGACATAACCGGGCAATACGGCCAAGGGGATGCCGATGTTCAGGTAGCCGATGAAGGTAAAAAGGACGATGGATACAACTTGCAGCGTGACCGCCAAGGGGCGCTGGTGTTCAGGCATGGGTAAAGGTCCACGGTAAAGCAGGATAGATAGGCTGCTTATGATAGCGGTGCTGGCTGTCGTGGGTTGTGAAAAAGTAAAACTATTTGCCGGGCGGTGTCACTCGGGCTTGGCAGGGGCAACCAGTTGCGTGGTGACCAGTGCAGCCAAGGCATTTTCTTCGGTGCCGAAGCGGGCAAGCAAAGCGGCTTGTTTCTCGGGGGAGAGGCGATTCCAGATCTCGATCATTTTCTCGGCGGTGCCGATCAGGACGCTGGCCTGGGCTTCGCTAAATTCATCGGTCATGGTTCAAGGCTCGTTCAGGCAGTGTGGAAAGCGCATGTTAGCGCTTTCCACACGGTCTGTACGGCGGGTGTTTCAGTCTTCTCTGTCGGCCTGGCGGCTGTCAGGTGCTTCTTTTGGCTCGGGCTGTTGGGCACCGGCTTGTTGCGTGGTCGTCTGCTCAGGTACGTGCAGGCTTGGGAAGGGGAGATTAGGAATCTCGTGCATGGTTGCGCTCCTCGCTAAGTCTGTTGATAGATCTGGTAGATCCGCGCTTTTAAAAAAGCCTGGGCAGGATACAGCACTAAAAATGACAATCGGACTTTTATATCCATTTGTTTCGACGGATGGAGTTGTCTATACAAATCGGTAGATTCGCGCACATACAACTGTGGGAGCGAGCCTGCTCGCGATGCGGTGTGTCATTCAACGGTGTTGTTGACTGATTGACCGCTATCGCGAGCAGGCTCGCTCCCACAGAGGGACTCGCAGTATTTGCGATTTTACTTGCAGACGCTGGCAATCGCCTCGGCCAGCAAATCCAGACGCGTGGCATCAATCCCCGCCACGTTGGCCCGGCCTGAGCTGACCATGTACACGCTGTGGTGATCGCGCAGGTTTTTCACTTGCTCCGGCGACAGGCCGGTATAGGAGAACATCCCGCGCTGCACGCCAATGTGCGCAAATCGCTCGCGCAAACCGTGGGGCTCGAGTGCTTCCACCAGACCGCTGCGCAGTTGGGCGATACGCAGGCGCATCGCTTCCACTTCGTCGGCCCACAGGCGTTTGAGCTCCGGATCGCCGAGGATGGTTGCGACGACGGCGGCACCGTGGTCCGGCGGTGTCGACCACAGGTTGCGGGCGATGTTGGCCAATTGACTGCGGATATCGGTGAGTTTGTCGGCGGTTTTCGCGCAGACAATCAGCGCACCGGTACGGTCGCGGTACAGCCCGAAGTTCTTCGAGCAGGAGCTGGTGATCAGCACCTCCGGCAGCTCGGCGGCGAACAGTCGGGTGGACCAGGCATCCTGTTCCAGACCATCGCCGAAGCCCTGATAAGCGAAGTCGATCAGCGGCAGCAGCTCGCGTTTGCGAACAACTTCAAGCACCCGGCGCCAGTCCTCGTGGGACAGATCGAACCCGGTCGGGTTGTGGCAGCAGGCATGCAGCAACACCACGTCGCCCTTTGGGGCTTCATTGAGCGCTGCGAGCATCCCGTCGACGTCGAGTCGGTTGTCACTTCCCACGTACGGGTAATGACTGACCTTGACCTTGGCTGCTGCGAAAATCGTTTCGTGGATTGGCCAGGTCGGGTTGCTCAGCCATACCCCGCGACCCGGCAGGCATTGGGCGATGAAGTCAGCACTCAGGCGCAACGCTCCGGTGCCGCCGGGCGTTTGGGTGGCGCCAGCGCGCTGTGACTCGATCAGCTTGGAATCGGCGCCAAGCACCAATTCATTGATCGCTTTGCCAAATGCAGGTTCGCCGTGACCACCAATGTAGGTCTTGGTGGTCTGACGTTCCACCAGGCGCGCCTCGGCCAGCTTCACCGATTGCGGAATCGGCGTCAGGCCCTGGGCGTCCTTATAGACGCCCACGCCAAGGTCGAACTTGCGCGGATTCGGGTCCTGCGCATAGGCCTCCATCAGGCCCAGGATCGGGTCGCCGGGCACGCGGCCGATGGCGTCGAAGTGCATTACTTGCGGCCCTCGGCGTCCTTGGCAACGATGTCGGTGCGCGCAGCCATGATGAAGTCGTTGCGGTGCAAGCCTTTGATCGAGTGGCTCCACCAGGTCACGGTGACTTTGCCCCATTCGGTCAGCAGGCCCGGGTGGTGACCTTCGGCCTCGGAGATTTCACCGACAGCGTTGGTGAACGCCAGGGCGTGTTTGAAGTTCTTGAACAGGAAAATCTTTTCCAGCTGCATGATGCCGTCGCGGACTTCGATGTTCCAATCCGGGATCTGCTTGATCAGGATCGGCAGTTCTTCGTCGCTGACCTGTGGAGCATCGGCGCGGCAGGCTTCGCAATGGGCTTGGGTAAGTGCGGTCATGATGTGTTCCTGAAATCGAATGTTGAAAATCGGCCGTCAGTAGCGCCCACGCTAATGCAAAGCGTCGGTTTCTGACAGGCTCACTTGATTCTAAAAGCGACGGATCACGCGGCTTTTGGTTTGGGCGGAAATTTTGGTGCGTGAAGACCCATCTGCATCGCTTGCTTGACCATGCCCATGATGTCTTCGTGGGCGAGGTCGAACAGGCGCTTGAGGTTCGGCAGCGCGAAATACAGTGGCTGCAAAATGTCGATGCGGTACGGCGTGCGCATGCATTCCAGCGGATCGAACGCCTGGTGTTCGGGTTCGTCCGACAGGCAATAAACGGTTTCTTTAGGCGAGGACAGAATGCCGCCGCCGTAGATGCGCTGGCCTTGTGGAGTGTCGACCAGGCCGAACTCGATGGTCATCCAGTACAGGCGCGCCAGATACACGCGCTCTTCCTTGGTCGCTTGCAGGCCAAGCTTGCCGTAGGTGTGGGTGAATTCGGCGAACCAAGGGTTGGTCAGCAACGGACAGTGGCCGAAGATCTCGTGGAAAATATCCGGCTCTTGCAGGTAATCCAGCTCTTCGCGGGTACGAATAAAGGTGGCTACCGGAAACTGCTTGCTGGCGAGCAATTCGAAAAAGGTCTGGAAGGGGATCAGCGCCGGTACACGGGCGACCTGCCAACCGGTGGTTTCACCGAGGACCTTGTTGATCTCGCCCAATTGCGGAATGCGGTCGTGGGGCAGACCGAGTTTTTCGATACCGTCCAGGTACTCCTGGCACGCACGCCCTTCGATCACTTTCAGTTGGCGAGTGATCAGCGTGTTCCACACCGCATGTTCTTCGGCGGGGTAGTCGATAAAACCTTGCGCATCGGGCTCGCGAGCCACGTATTGCGTCTGCTTCATGCTGCTCTCCTGCTAAGGGATTTCATTCTTGTTATGTGCTGCTATGGACCCAGAAATAACCCATGAATTGCGTGATGGCAGCAGGTGATCCCCGTTGTGCGTAGGAAAATTCTCCAAATATCGTAAAGTTTTCGTTACGTTTCATAGGTTGTCGCGCAGGTGTTGAGATTGGTGGGTGGGAAAAGCGCTCCACCTGTCACATAATCTTGACGACTAACTGAGCGCTCCAGCAGAAATATTCTTGCCGTGGGCCTCATTCACCACTGTTCGGGCCTTTATATGCGTATCAAAGTCCACTGCCAGAACCGCATCGGCATCCTGCGTGACATTCTCAACCTGCTGGTGGAGTACGGCATCAACGTCGCTCGCGGTGAAGTGGGCGGTGAGCATGGCAACGCGATCTACTTGCACTGTCCGAACCTGATCAACATTCAGTTCCAGGCTTTGCGTCCGAAATTCGAAGCGATTGGCGGGGTGTTTGGCGTCAAGCGTGTAGGCCTGATGCCTAGCGAACGTCGGCACATGGAGCTCAATGCGCTGCTTGGTGCGCTGGAGTTTCCAGTGCTGTCGATCGACATGGGCGGCTCGATCGTCGCGGCCAATCGTGCGGCGGCGCAGTTGCTTGGTGTTCGAGTCGATGAAGTGCCGGGGATTCCGCTGTCTCGATATGCCGAGGACTTCGATTTGCCGGAACTGGTGCGCGCCAACAAGTCGCGAATCAATGGGCTGCGGGTCAAGGTCAAGGGCGACGTGTTCCTGGCCGACATCGCGCCGCTGCAATCAGAGCATGACGACAGCGAAGCCATGGCCGGTGCCGTATTGACGCTGCACCGCGCCGACCGGGTGGGCGAACGCATCTATAACGTGCGCAAGCAGGAGCTGCGTGGTTTCGACAGCATCTTTCAAAGCTCGAAAGTCATGGCCGCGGTGGTGCGCGAAGCGCGGCGCATGGCACCCCTTGATGCGCCGCTATTGATCGAAGGCGAAACCGGAACCGGCAAGGAGCTGTTGGCGCGCGCTTGTCATTTGGCTAGCCCGCGCGGGCAATCGCCGTTGATGGCGCTCAATTGCGCCGGTCTGCCGGAGTCCATGGCCGAGACGGAATTGTTCGGCTACGGCCCGGGTGCCTTCGAAGGTGCGCGTGCCGAGGGCAAGCTCGGGCTGTTGGAACTGACGGCGGGCGGTACGCTGTTTCTCGATGGGGTCGGGGAAATGAGCCCGCGCCTGCAGGTGAAATTGCTGCGCTTTCTGCAGGATGGCTGCTTCCGCCGCGTAGGCAGTGATGAAGAGGTTTATCTGGATGTACGGGTGATCTGCGCCACCCAGGTCGATCTCTCCGAACTGTGCGCGCGGGGCGAGTTTCGCCAGGACCTCTATCACCGCCTGAACGTGTTGTCGCTGCACATTCCGCCCCTGCGCGAATGCCTCGACGGTCTGACGCCGCTGGTGGAGCACTTCCTCGATCAGGCGAGTCGGCAGATCGGTTGCCCGCTGCCGAAGCTGGCGCCAGCGGCCATGGACAGGCTCAGTCATTACCACTGGCCGGGCAACGTCCGGCAACTTGAAAACGTATTGTTCCAGGCGGTTTCCCTGTGCGACGGCGGTACGGTCAAAGCCGAGCACATTCGGTTGCCGGACTACGGCGTGCGTCAGCCGCTTGGCGATTTTTCGCTCGAAGGCGGGCTGGACGAAATTGTCGGGCGCTTCGAAAAAGCGGTGCTGGAGCGGTTGTACTCCGAACATCCGAGCAGTCGGCAATTGGGCAAGCGGCTGGGGGTTTCGCACACCACCATCGCCAACAAGTTACGCGATTATGAGGTGGGCAAGGAGCCTGGCACCTGAGTCAGTCCCCTAAGTCAGGCACCTAAGTCAGGCATCTGAGTCAGTCCCCTAAATCAGGCCTATAAATCAGGCTCATAAGTCGGGCCCCTGTGGCGAGGGAGCTTGCTCCCGTTCGGGCGCGAAGCGGCCGCAGTACTGTCATTGATTGATCGTTCCCACGCTCTGCGTGGGAATGCAGCCCGGGACGCTCCGCGTCCCAAGAGCAGACGCAGAGCGTCCATTGAGGCGTTTCCCACGCAGAGCGTGGGTACGAGCAGGTGGCGGAAGCTGAAGGTTGCCGTGAAGCGGCATGACACCGCCGGTTTTTCGTCTCTGTACAAATCCCCCATCTCCCTCCGAATCCCCTCAAGTCCTTTGTTTACCGGGCCTCGCGCCGCCAAAAACAAGTTGGTCTGCAAATTGCTTATGCCACGTCAGTACAGCAGTGGGCGGCAAACGTCCGGCAGGCAGAGGAAAGATTGTGGACAAGTACCTTTATGTGGCAATGACCGGCGCCAGCCAGAATGCACTGGCGCAGAAGGCTCATGCCAACAACCTCGCGAACATCTCCACCAACGGCTTCCAGAAAGACCTGGAGCAGGCGCGTTCGATGCCGGTGTTCGGCGACAGCTTTCCGGCGCGTGCGTTTGCCATGTCCGAACGCCCGGCCACCGACTTTTCTCCCGGCTCGCTGGTAGAAACCGGCCGCGACCTCGATGTCGCCGTGCAGGGCAACGGCTGGCTGGCGGTGCAGAATCCCGATGGCGGCGAAAGCTACGTGCGCACCGGTAGCCTGGTAGTCGATGCACTTGGCGTCTTGCGCGCCGGCAACGGCATGCCGGTGATCGGCAACGGCGGACCGATTGCCGTGCCGCCCGAGCAGCAGATCGAAGTGGGCGAAGACGGCACCATCAGCATTCGTGCGATGGGTGAAGGTCCTCGCGTGATGGCCGAAGTCGATCGCATCAAGCTGGTCAATCCGGACATCAAGAACATGACCAAGGGCCTGGACGGTTCGATCCACACCAGAGACGGTCAGCCGGCGCAAGCCGATGCCAACGTCAAGCTGGTGTCCGGTTTCCTTGAGTCGAGCAACGTCAACGCCGTGGACGAGATGACCTCGGTGCTGGCCTTGTCGAAGCAGTTCGAACTGCACATCAAGATGATGAACACCGCCAAAGAAGACGACCAGGCCATGGCTCGGGTCTTGCAGATCAGCTAATTACCAGAACGTCGCGCCGTAAAACAGGCGCACGAGGAGAATCGAATGCTTCCGGCTCTATGGGTTGCCAAAACCGGTCTGTCCGCCCAGGACACCAACCTGACCACCATTTCCAACAACCTGGCGAACGTGTCGACCACGGGTTTCAAACGTGACCGCGCCGAGTTCCAGGACTTGCTCTACCAGATCAAGCGTCAGCCAGGCGCCCAGTCGACCCAGGACAGCGAACTGCCGTCGGGCCTGCAACTGGGTACCGGTGTGCGCATTGTCGGCACCCAGAAAAACTTCAACGCCGGCAGCCTGCAAACCACCGAGCAGCCACTGGACATGGCCATCGACGGCCGCGGTTTCTTCCAGATCCTGCAGCCGGACGGCACCACGTCCTACACCCGCGACGGTACTTTCCACCTGGACTCCAACGGCCAGATCGTCAACGCCAGTGGCTTCGCCCTGGAACCGGCGATTGTCATCCCGAACGATGCCCAGACCTTCACCGTCGGCAAGGACGGCACCGTGTCCATCACCGTGGCCGGCAACCCGGCTTCCCAGGTGATCGGCAACCTGCAAACCGCCGACTTCATCAACCCGGCCGGCCTGCAAGCGGTGGGTAACAACCTGTTCCTGGAAACCGCCGCCAGTGGTGCACCGCAAGTCGGTACCCCGGGTCTGGCAGGTTTCGGTACCACGCTGCAGAACACCCTGGAAACGTCCAACGTCAGCACCGTTGAAGAGATGGTCAACATGATCACCACTCAGCGTGCCTACGAGATGAACTCCAAGGTGATCTCCACCGCCGATCAGATGCTCTCGTTCGTAACGCAGAATCTGTAATCAAGTCTATGAGGCGGTCATGCGGCCGCCTGCAACACCGTGAGGTAAGGGTCATGAATCGCTTCGTTTCTGTTCTGGCATTGAGTGGGATCACCGTGCTCGCCGGCT
Organism: Pseudomonas sp. Sample_24; assembly: GCF_004307605.1. Lineage (NCBI taxonomy): Bacteria > Pseudomonadati > Pseudomonadota > Gammaproteobacteria > Pseudomonadales > Pseudomonadaceae > Pseudomonas > Pseudomonas sp. Sample_24. The sequence continues at coordinate 17,901 of NZ_RCNW01000438.1, read as the reverse complement.
GTGTCGGTCCGACACCCAAGCCCAATGATCCTTACTACGCTCCGGTGTTGCCGCGCACGCCATTGCCGGCTGCCGCGAACAACGGTTCGATCTATCAGGCCGGTTTCGAGCAGAACCTCTATAGCGACCGCAAGGCGTTCCGGGTTGGTGACATCATCACCATCACCCTGAACGAGAAGACCCAGGCCAGCAAAAACGCCAACTCGCAAATCGGCAAGAACAGCAAGGCCAGCATCGGCCTGAGCTCGCTGTTCGGTTCCACCCCCAACACCAACAACCCGTTCGGCAGTGGCGACTTGAGCCTGGACGCCAGCTATGAAGGCGACCGCGCGACCAAGGGTGACAGCAAGGCGGCGCAGGGCAACACCCTGACCGGTTCGATCACCGTGACCGTGGCCGACGTGCTGCCCAACGGCATCATTGCCGTGCGCGGCGAGAAGTGGATGACGCTGAACACCGGTGATGAGCTGGTACGGATTGCCGGATTGGTTCGTGCCGACGATATCTCCACCGATAACACCGTATCGTCGACCCGTGTCGCCGATGCGCGCATCACTTATTCGGGCACCGGTTCGTTTGCCGATGCGAGTCAGCCAGGCTGGTTCGACCGTTTCTTCCTCAGCCCGCTGTTCCCTTTCTAGGTGGCTACGTTGAATTTCAGAAGTCTCATCGTTGCCGCACTGATGCTATCCGCGGCCTTCAACGCTCAAGCCGAGCGGCTGAAGGACATCGCCAGTATTTCCGGCGTGCGTTCCAACCAATTGATCGGTTACGGCCTGGTGGTCGGGCTTAACGGTACCGGCGACCAGACGACGCAAACCCCGTTCACCCTGCAGACCTTCAACAACATGCTGTCGCAGTTCGGCATCAAGGTGCCGCCTGGCTCGGGCAACGTGCAATTGAAAAACGTCGCGGCAGTGTCGATCAGCGCCGATTTGCCTCCGTTCGCCAAACCGGGGCAGCAGGTCGACATTACCGTATCGTCCATCGGTAACTCCAAGAGCCTGCGCGGCGGTACATTGCTGCTGACGCCGCTCAAGGGTATCGATGGCAACGTCTACGCGGTGGCCCAGGGCAACCTGGTGGTGGGCGGTTTCGATGCCGAAGGTCGCGACGGTTCGAAGATCACTGTCAACGTTCCCTCGGCCGGTCGCATCCCTGGCGGTGCTTCGGTTGAACGAGCGGTGCCGAGCGGTTTCAACCAGGGCAACAGCCTGACCCTGAACCTCAATCGTTCCGACTTCACCACGGCCAAGCGCATCGTCGACAAGATCAATGACATGCTCGGCCCAGGCGTGGCCCAGGCCATCGACGGCGGTTCGATTCGCGTGACTGCGCCGCTCGATCCAAGCCAGCGGGTCGACTATCTGTCGATCCTCGAAAACCTCGAAATCGATCCGGGCCAGGCGGTGGCGAAAGTCATCATCAACTCCCGTACCGGCACCATCGTGATCGGTCAGAACGTCAAGGTTTCGCCGGCCGCCGTCACCCACGGCAGCCTGACGGTAACCATCACCGAAGACCCGATCGTCAGCCAGCCCGGCCCACTGTCCAATGGCCAGACCGCCGTCGTGCCGCGCTCGCGGGTCAACGCCGAGCAGGAAGCCAAGCCGATGTTCAAATTCGGCCCGGGCACCACCCTCGACGAAATCGTCCGTGCGGTGAACCAGGTCGGCGCGGCACCGGGCGACCTGATGGCCATCCTCGAAGCACTGAAGCAGGCCGGCGCGTTGCAAGCCGACCTGATCGTGATTTAAGGACGGCAATCTATGGACATGTTCAAGAGTGGGCGGGTCAGCAGCAGCGATTCGGGTGCGTTCTCCGACCTGAACCGCCTGAACCAGCTCAAGGTCGGCGACAAGAACAGCGACGCCAACATGCGCAAGGTTGCGCAGGAGTTCGAATCGCTGTTCCTCGGCGAGATGCTCAAGTCCATGCGCTCGGCCACCGAAGCGCTGGGCAAGGACAACCCGCTGAACACCGCCGAGGCCAAGCAGTATCAGGAAATGTACGACCAGCAACTGGCCGTCTCCATGTCCCGCGAGGGCGGTGGCATCGGGCTGGCGGACGTGTTGATGCGGCAGATGTCGAAAAACAAACCGCTGGCTCCGGGTGAGGCGGCGACGTTGTCCGCCGCCAAGCAGGAGGCGGCGAAAGCCGCCGCGCAAACGCCGATCGCGGCGGGCACGGTGGCAATCAACGGGCCGTTGTCGCGGGTCAATGGTCAACGTCCTTTATGGGCTTCGCGTTCGGTCAGCGCACCGACAGGCGAGGGCGCACACAGCAACGACATGGCGCTGATCAATCAGCGGCGCCTGGCATTGCCGCCGAAACTGGCTGACCGCTTGCTCGCCGGCCTGGTGCCTTCGGCAACGACTACGGCGACTGCGGCAGTCAACAAAACGCCATTGCCGGAGCGCACCACCCTCACCGGTGCCGGGCCTCTGTACAACGGCGACTGGTTGGCCAATGCGCAGGCAGCATCGGGCGCAGGCTTGCAGATCCATGGTCGCGCCATCGCCCAGATTCCACTGGCGCCGGCGAAGAAAGCCTTCAGTTCCGCCGACCAATTCGTCAACACCATGCTGCCGATGGCCAAGGAAGCCGCCGAACGCATTGGTGTCGATCCGCGTTACCTGGTGGCGCAGGCTGCCCTGGAAACCGGTTGGGGTAAATCGGTCATGCGCGCACAGGACGGCAGCAGCAGCCACAACCTGTTCGGCATCAAGGCCAGCAGCAATTGGAAGGGCGATTCAGCGCGAGCGATTACGAGCGAATTCAGAAATGGCGAGATGGTCAAGGAGACGGCCGAGTTCCGTTCCTATGCCTCTTACAAGGACAGTTTCCATGATCTTGTGACGTTGTTGCAGACGAATAATCGCTATCAAGATGTCGTGAAGTCGGCCGATAACCCAGAACAGTTTGTACGCGAGTTGCAAAAGGCCGGTTATGCAACCGACCCGGACTACGCAAGCAAGATTTCGCAGATAGCCAAGCAGATGACGAGTTACCAGAACTACGCTGCGGCGGGCGTTTCCACCACGCCTTTATAGGCATAAGGTCATAAGGTCTGAACCATGAGTTTGCTCAACATCGGAATGTCGGGTTTGTCCGCTAGCCACGCCTCGCTGGTGACTACCGGTAATAACATTTCCAACGTCGATACCGTCGGGTACTCGCGCCAACAAACTGTGCAGAACAGCAAAAATTCTATTCAGTATGGCAATGTGTTCATTGGCACCGGGACCACGTTGGCCGATGTGCGTCGGGTATACAACAGCTATCTCGATGCCCAGTTGCAAACCACCACTTCGCTCAACAGCGATGCCCAGGCTTACCTGGGACAGGCTACTCAGGTCGACAAGCTGTTGTCCGACAGCGGCACCGGTGTGAGCAAGACCTTGCAATCGTTCTTCGCTTCCTTGCAGACGTTGGCCGGTAACTCCAACGACAACGCCGCACGTCAGGCCTTGCTGACCAATGCCCAGGGCCTGAGCAGCCGTTTCAACGCGATCTCCGAGCAGTTGAAGCAGCAAAATACCTACATCAACGACCAGTTGGGTTCGATGGCCGATCAGGTCAACAAGCTGGCGTCGACCGTTGCCGCGTACAACAAGAAAATCGCCGAAGTCAGCGGTTCCGGTGGCACGCCCAACGAACTGCTGGACCAGCGTAACGAAACCATTCGCCAGCTCAACGAGCTGGTTGGTACTCAGGTGACTGAAACCGAAGGCCGTCTCGATATCTATCTGGGCAGCGGCCAGCCACTGGTGGTCGGCGATACCGTCAACAAATTACGCGTGGCGCCGGATCCTGCCGATCCAACTCGCTCCGCGATCATCATGGATCGCAACGGCTCGTCGGTGGATATCACGTCGGTGATGAGCGGCGGTGAGATGGGCGGGCTGGTGCGTTATCGCAATGAGGTGTTGACGCCAGCGGTCAATGGCCTGGGGCGCATCGCCATGGTCGTGGCTGATCAGGTCAACAAGCAGCTGGGCCAAGGTCTGGACCAGAACGGCAACTTTGGCGCGAACCTGTTCAACAACATCAACAGTGCCGCAGCGATCAGCCAGCGCAGCATTGCCCACGGCAACAACAACCCGGCTTCCGGCAACCTGAACGTCACCATCAATGACACCAGCAAGGTGCAGGCCAGTGACTATCAGGTGACCATCACCGCCACCGGTTACAACGTGCGTCGCCTGTCGGACAACACCGACATGGGCAACTTCGCCTTCGCCACGCCGCCCGCTGCACAACCAGTCATCGACGGCTTCAGCCTGAGCATCAACGCCGGCACCGTCGCCGCTGGCGACAGTTTCAAGATCACCCCGACCCGCGGCTCAGCGGCGGACATGGCCACCGTCATGACCGACACCAAGACCCTGGCCACCTCCGCGCCGCTGACCTCGACCAAGGCCTCCGGCAATGACGGCACTGGCGCTGTCAGCCAGCCGAGCCTGAAAACCCAGCTGGATATTTACGATCCGGTGCAGCGTTTGGAAGTCCAGACGGCGGTCAAGGCATCGATGCCGGTCCGGATGTTGATGACCAGTGCCACCGCCTATGAAGTGTTCGACTCCAAGGGCAACAGCATCGGCACCGGCAGCATCGTCCCGGGTCAGAATAACGACCTGAACATCGCCGTGCCGTACACCGATGCCGGCGGCAACCCCAAGACCTTCAACGTTGCGATGACGGTCAGCGGCAGTCCCGCCTCGGGTGACAGTTTCAATATTTCCATGACGGCTGCCGACAGCACCGACAACCGCAATGCCCAGTCGCTGCTTGCCCTGCAAACCAAGGCTACCGTCGGCGCCAGCGCCACCAGCCCGGGCGTGAGTTTTACTGAGGCCTATGGTGGCCTGGTGACGACTGTTGGCTCCCTGACCAAGCAAGGTCAACTGGATGCCACGGCTACCGACACCATCATGACCGGTGCGCGCAATGCCCGTGACTCGTTGTCGGGCGTCGACCTCGATGAAGAGGCGGGCAACCTGACCAAATACCAGCAGTACTACACGGCCTCTTCGCAGATCATCAAGACTGCGCAGGAAATTTTCAGCACCCTGATCAATGCCCTTTAAGGAGCCGTAGAACATGCGTATTTCTACAGCACAGTATTACGCCACGACGGCTGCCAACTATTCGCGCAACCTCAACAACGTGATGAAGACTGCCGAGCAGGCCAGCAGCGGCGTCAAGCTTGAAACGGCGGCGGATGATCCTGTCGGTGCGGCTCGCCTGCTGCAGCTCGAGCAACAAAAAGCCATGCTGGGTCAGTACACCACCAATATCAGCGCGTTGAACACCGCTCAGGCGCAGGAAGAGAGCGTGCTGGACAGCATCAACAACGTGTTGCAGAAAGTCAGTGAGTTGGCGATTCGTGCCGGCGGTGGTTCGTTGAACGACGATGACCGCAAATCCATTGCCGCCGAACTGAAACAGTCCGAAGAGCAATTGCTGAGCCTGATGAACAGCAAGGACGCCAACGGCAAGTACATCTTCTCTGGCGCCAGCAACAACACTCAGCCTTTCGTGCGCAACAGCGATGGCACCTACAGCTACCAGGGTGATCAGACTCAGTTGGAATTGAAGATCGGCGATTCCATGTCGCTGGGCCTGAACGATACCGGATGGGAAGTTTTCCAGCAGGCGATCAACGCTGCGCGCAGCAGCACCACCATGACCGCACCTGCTGTTAATGACGGTCGCGTGGACCTGTCCCCGGGGCTGGTGAGTTCCGGTCCGGCGTTCGATGCGAATTTCCGCAACGGCCAGCCTTACACCATGTCATTCACCAGCAGTACCCAATTCGTGATTACCGATGCGTTGGGCAATGACGTCACCGCCGAAGCGACGGGGGGTGGCAAGTTTGACCCGAATGCCAAGGGCGGTTCCGACGTCAACTTCCGTGGTGTCACCTTCAAGCTCGATATCACCTTCCAGCCGGGTGATACGCCCGCCGACTCCGCCAGCGCTGATGCGGTGATCGCCGGGCACAGTTTCCAGTTGGCGGCAAAGCCGGACAGCTTCGTCGCCAACCGCGCTCCAAACAATCCGTCGACAGCCATCATCACCCAGACTGCGGTGACCAACGCTGCCGATTACAAGAGTTTCTTTCCCGAAGGCGGGGCGGTGCTTAAGTTCACCGGCCCTGGGACCTTTGAGCTGTACGCGCGCCCATTGACCAACACCAGCACGCCGGTAACCACCGGAACAGTGGTGGCTGGCGTGGCGACAGCAGCGGGTGTCAGCTTCACGCTCGGTGGCACACCGGCGACGCCAGCTGCCGGTGATCAGTTCGACATCGCAGTCAACACCCACCAGACTCAGAATGTCCTCGATACCATCAGCCAGCTGCGTTCGGCGCTCGATGCGCCGACTCAAGGCAACCCTGTTGCCCAGCGTTTTCTGGAGGACACCATCGCTTCGGCCATTGCCAACCTGAACAACTCCAAGAACCAGGTCGACCTGGCGAGGGGTGCGATCGGTGCACGGGGCAATGTGATGGACATGCAGGCAGAGCAGAACACCAGCACTGGTCTGATCAACGAATCGACCGGCAACTCGATCAAGAACGCCGACCCGGCTGAAGTCCTGACGCGCCTGACCTTGCAGCAAACCATGCTGCAGGCTGCGCAACTGGCGTTCGCCAAGGTTTCCCAGCTGAGTCTGTTCAACAAGCTTTGAGTCGGTCCTGACCGCTCGCGGCCAGTCCCTGTCACCGGGGGCTGGCTTTTTTTTGCTCTTTTTTTGTAGGAAGCGAGGCGCAAAGGGCGGAACCAGGGCCATAAAATCAAATAAAGCAGCGATCTCTGAGTGACCCGTCAGTCAAAACGCGCATCTTCACTGTATCCTGTCTGCGGGCGGTGAAAGGTGGCGGATGTTCAAGGTGTTTGCTTGAGCGCCGACGATGCCAGGCCCTGACTGTAGACGCCCTCGATTCAGCGAGCGGCGATGTTCAGCTGTTTATTATTGGGAAGCCATAATGATTGGCATAAAAAATATTGCGAGTTACGTGCCGGTAGCCGGGGTTGATAACTACGCCCAGGGTGCAAAGTTCGACAAGGATGAAACCTTCATCCTTGGCAAGATCGGTTCGGCGTTTTTGCCGCGTATGGATGCCGATCAGGAAACCTCCGACCTGTGTGTCGAAGCCGCCAATGCGCTGTTCGCCGCCAGTCCCGAACTCAAGCGTGAAGCCATCGACTGTCTGATCGTCGTCACCCAGAACGGTGATGAAGAAGGGCTGCCGCACACCGCTGCGATCGTTCAGGACAAGTTGGGCCTGCCGACCCATGTCGCCGCTTTCGATATTTCCCTGGGCTGTTCCGGTTACGTCTACGGCATTTATGCGATCAAAGGCTTCATGGAAGCGGCGGGGCTGAAAAACGGCCTGCTCATTACCGCCGACCCGTATTCGAAGATTGTCGACCCGGAAGACCGTAACACCACCATGCTGTTCGGCGATGCCGCCACCGCAACCTGGATGGGCGAAAACGCTGTCTGGCAGTTGGGCAAGTCGAAGTTCGGCACCGACGGTTCCGGTGCACCGCACTTGAAGGTTACCGATGGTGTGTTCTTCATGAATGGCCGTCAGGTATTCAACTTTGCACTGTTGAAAGTCCCGGCGCATTTGCATGAGCTGCTGGACGAGTCGAACCTGCAAGCCGGCGACATCGATGCCTTCTGCATTCACCAGGGCAGCGCGGCCATCGTCGATGCCGTGGCGCGTCGCTTTGAAGAAGGTGAGCCGGAGAAGTTCGTCAAGGACATGCTCGAAACCGGTAACACGGTTTCATCGAGTATTCCGTTGCTGTTGCAGAACCACGTGTTCGACTCCAAGTGGACGCGCGTGGCGATCAGCGGCTTTGGCGTAGGCCTTTCGTGGGGCTCGGCGATTCTTTATCGCGGCTGATCAATCCGAACGCAGGCAAAAAAAACGCCCGGCAACTCAGGTTACCGGGCGTTTTGCGTTTTTCTGGCGCCGACTTTTTGTCTGTAAAGCCTTGAAAATAAAGGGCTGGCACGCTGCCACTAAAAAATTAGAAAAAACCCCTCAAGCAAAGCCACCTCACGACGATAACTATTACGTAGGTTCTCTAGGCCACACCCGGCGGATGCCAGGGCCGGAAGCCGCAGTATCCATCCAACGAGGATTTCGTCATGGCTTTAACCGTAAACACCAACCTTGCTTCCTTGACCGTTCAGAACAACCTGAACAAAGCTTCCGGTAACCTGCAGACCTCCATGCAGCGCCTGTCCTCCGGCCTGCGTATCAACAGCGCTAAAGACGACGCTGCCGGCCTGCAAATTTCCAACCGTCTGACCAGCCAGATCAACGGCCTGGGCGCAGCAATCAAGAACGCCGGTGACGGTATCTCCATCGCGCAAACTGCTGAAGGCGCGATGCAAGAGTCCACCAACATCCTGCAGAAAATGCGTACCTTGGCCCTGGCTTCCGCCAACGGCTCGCCAAGCGACGACGACCGTAAGTCGAACAACGCTGAATACGCTGCTCTGACTGCCGAGTTGACCCGTATCTCCACTACCACTACCTTCGGTGGTCGTAACCTGCTGGACGGTTCTTTCGGTACTACTGCTTTCCAAGTGGGCGCCAACGCCAACCAGACCATCAACATGTCCCTGGGCGACGTATCCGCTAACAACATCGGTTCCCAACAGCTGAAAAGCCTGGCAATCGCACCGAGCGCTACCGGTCTGACTCCAGGTGGCCTGGTAACTTTGGTCGGTGGTGGTCAATCCGGCTCGTTCACCGTTGGAGCAGGTTCTTCCGCCAAAACTATCGCTTCGCAGATCAACACTGCAGCTATTGGTGGCGTGACGGCGACAGCCAGCACCGAAGCCAAATTCACTGTCGACACTGCTGCCATCCTGGCAACTGCTGCTCCATCCAACGCTAACTTCAGCATCAACGTAGGTGGCGTAGCTGGCGTTGGCGGTACCACAGTGAACATGGTCGGTGTGACCACCACTGGTGAACTGGCGGATCAACTGAAATCCAACGCCGCCAAATTGGGCATCAGCGTTAACTACGATGCCAAGGCAGGTACTCTGTCGGTTAAATCCGACACTGGTGAGAACATCGCTCTGAACGCTGGTGACGCTGGTGCGATCGCTGGTATCAAAGTTGCTGCCAAAGACGGCGCAGGTAACTTCGGCGCTGCTGTTGCCGCCGCTGCAACCGTTATTCAGGTGACTGGTGCTGTTTCCCTGAACTCCTCTAACAGCTACTCGATGTCCGGCCCAGGCGTGACTGGTCTGTTCAACGCTGGTACTGCTGCCAGTTCGACCAAGACTACTGTTGCCGCTACTGACGTTACCACTGCAGCCAATGCTCAGAACGCCATCGACGTGATCAGCCAAGCTATCTCGGCTATCGACTCCCAGCGTGCTGACCTTGGCGCCGTACAAAACCGTTTCGACAGCACCGTAGCGAACCTGCGCAGCATCTCGGACAACTCCACGTCTGCTCGTGGCGTGATCCAGGACGTTGACTTCGCAGCAGAAACTGCTCAACTGACCAAGCAGCAAACCCTGCAACAGGCTTCCACCGCGATCCTGTCCCAAGCTAACCAGCTGCCATCGGCTGTGCTGAAGCTGCTGGGTTAATTCCGGCGCTTGGTGATTGACGGAAGGGCGCGTTTACGCGCCCTTTTGTTTTTTTCATGATGAGGAGATCAGGCATGGACATGAGCGTCAAGTTGAACCAGTCCTATCCCGCCGTTGCCCCTCAGGGTGTAACGCCGAATGTCACGGGAAAACCGGAGCAGCCCAAGGTTGAAGAGGTGAAGGCTGCGAACACCGAGCCAAAACGTGACGAGCTGGAAAAAGCGGTCACCGATATTCAGGAATTTGTCCAAGCTGCCCAGCGTAATCTGGATTTTTCCATTGATGATTCCACTGGCCGCGTCGTGGTTAAGGTCATCGCCACCGAAACGGGACTCGTGATTCGTCAGATCCCCTCGGAAGCTGCACTAAAGTTGGCACAAAGCCTATCGGACGCCAGTAGTTTGTTGTTTGACGACAAAGTCTGAACTGGCATGAATTTTGTTGCTGTCTGCGCTCGAGGCGCACTTCGTCAAGAAAGCAGCAGCCACTGAACAAGGAGATAGATGATGGCGGGTACAACGGTTAGCGGTATCGGATCGAACATCGATACACAGGCGATTGTGAAGTCTTTGGTGGATTCCGAAAGAGCGCCGAAGCAAACTCAGATCAACAACCAGACGCTCAAAGCAACCACCTCGCTGTCGTCTATCGGCAAAATCCAGGCCGCACTGGATGCCTTCCGTGGCGCGTTGGACAACATGAAAACCGCTTCCAGCTTCAGCGGGTTGAGCGGGACGTCCTCCGATGAAAAAGTTGCCACCGTGACCACGGGCAACGGTGCGGCAGCGGGCAATTTTTCGCTGCTGGTCACTCAATTGGCAACAGCCTCGAAAATTTCCACCAAGGTCTACACCGATGGTGCATCCTCGGTGATCAATGCCGGTTCGGCGCCAACCACGCTGAGCATTAAGCAGGGCAGCGACACTTTCGATGTCAGCATTCCTGCGGGCGCGACGTTGCAGCAGGTACGCGACTCGATCAACTCCCAGTACGCGAACCAGGGCTTGAGTGCCAACATCCTGACCGACGCCAACGGTTCTCGCATGGTGCTGACCTCCAGCAAAACCGGTGTCGGTTCAGACCTGACCCTGTCGGGTAACTCCGGTCTGCAAACCGGTGCCTCCGTTCTCGCTACGCCGCAGAATGCCCTTTACAAGCTTGATGGCGTGGCGATGGAGTCCAAGACCAACACCATTGCCGACGCGGTGAGCGGGATCAGCCTCAAGCTGACTGGGGTCTCTACGGTTCCGGCGAGTGGGACGGCGACGCCAACCACTATCACGGTGGCTACAGACAAGTCGACGTTGAAGTCAGCGGTCAAGGGGTTTGTCGACACGTACAACGCGCTGATCAAGGCGTCCAACGCCGAGACCCAGGTGACGACCAATGCCGATGGTACGATGACGGCGGGTGCTCTGACGGGCGACGCGTCTCTGCGGTCGCTGCTGTCGTCGGTGCGTACCGAGCTGAACGCCATGGGCGGCACCGGTGATATGAAATCCCTTGCTCAGTTCGGTGTCGTCACCGACCAGAAGACTGGTCTGTTGTCGATCAACGACAAGGTGTTCGATAGTGCGGCACTCACCAATGCTGCCGATATCAACGGGATTTTTTCCGGCGATACCGGTTTGCTTGCGCGTATGAAGACTGCCACCGACAGCTTCGCACAGAAAACTACTGGGGTTTTTGCGGCTCGTTCGGCAAGCCTGAGCGATAGCCTGACCGATCTGAAAAAGCAGCAGGATACCCTCGATGCGCGGATGGTCAGCTTGCAAACGAGCCTAACCGCCAAGTACACGGCGATGGACTCCTTGGTAGCCCGGTTACGAGCGCAGAGCGACAGCATCATGACCACGCTTAATGCGCTGAACAATCCGAAGGACGATTGATCGGCATCAAGCATTAAAAAACCCAGGCAGTCTGTAATGACAGCGCCTGGGTTTTTTCGTTGGTGGACGGTCTGCGTTAAAGTTATTTGTCGCTCAGTCGACATAAAGATCAGAGCCTTCCCAATTTCAAGCTGTTGTCTGTCACGAGGTAGAAACATGAACCCCATGAGAGCCCTTCGCCAATATCAGAAGGTCAATTCCCATGCCCAGATCTCTGAAGCCAATCCTCATCGTCTGGTGCAACTGCTGATGGAAGGCGGGCTGGATCGCATGGCCCAGGCCAAGGGTGCTATGGAGCGTGGCGACGTCGCACTCAAGGGGTTGATGGTGGGCAAGGCCGTGGACATCATCATCGGCCTGCGCGATGGCTTGAATCCGGAAAAAACCGACGATCCAGCGTCGCTCCAACAGCTCGACAATTTGTACGCCTACATGATGACGCGCCTGATGGAAGCCAATCGCGATAACAATGCGGCGATCATCGACGAAGTCTCAGGCTTGCTCGAAACCCTGAAAAGCGGTTGGGATGCCATTGCCAATCAATAGGCCCAAGGGTCTGAGGATCACGTCATGAGTCAAGCACTGCGGCGCATAGAAGAAACCCGTGAAGCCCTGATCGATGCCCTGGCGGCGCGAAACTGGGATGCCATAGGCGAGCTGGATTCGGCCTGCCGCGAGTGCGTGGACGAAGTGCTCAGTGAGGCACCCATCGACGAAGAAGCCGTGCGCAGCAATCTTGAGGGGTTGTTGGCCGTGTATAAAGACTTGCTGACGGCGACGATGGGTGAGCGTCAGGCGGTAGTCGACGAGATGTCGCAGATCACCCAAGCACAAAAGGCATCAAAGGTTTACCATCTGTTTGGTTAATTGACGCCAGTTAATCCAAACAAAGTGCGCCATAAATTTGACTGTGCACGGATTTTTGACTTAACTAGTGGCTGTTCCAGATTTCAGTCGTCTTCAGGCATATCAGGCCTGCAAGCGTTTAGCTTGCCCCAGCATTTTGGGCATTGAGTTGACTAGGGAAGTTGCTATTGCATGTGGCGTGAAACCAAAATTCTGCTGATTGATGACGATAGCGTCCGCCGCCGCGACCTGGCGGTGATTTTAAATTTTCTCGGTGAAGAAAATTTACCCTGCGGAAGCCATGACTGGCAGCAGGCTGTCGGCTCTTTGTCGTCTAGTCGAGAAGTAATCTGTGTCCTCATCGGGACGGTCAATGCTCCTGGTGCACTTTTGGGCTTGCTAAAGACACTCTCGACCTGGGATGAGTTCCTTCCGGTTTTGTTAATGGGCGATAATTCTTCCATTGACTTGCCTGAAGACCAGCGTCGCCGGGTGCTTTCGACTCTCGAAATGCCACCGAGCTACAGCAAATTGCTCGATTCGTTGCACCGTGCCCAGGTCTATCGCGAGATGTACGACCAGGCCCGCGAGCGCGGTCGTCATCGCGAACCCAATCTTTTCCGTAGTCTTGTCGGCACCAGCCGGGCGATTCAGCACGTCCGCCAGATGATGCAGCAAGTCGCCGACACCGATGCCAGCGTGCTGATCCTCGGTGAGTCCGGTACCGGCAAGGAAGTGGTCGCGCGCAACCTGCATTACCATTCCAAGCGCCGCGAAGCGCCGTTCGTGCCAGTCAACTGCGGGGCTATTCCTGCCGAGCTGCTCGAAAGCGAATTGTTCGGCCACGAGAAGGGCGCCTTCACCGGCGCGATCACCAGCCGCGCCGGGCGTTTTGAACTGGCCAACGGCGGTACCCTGTTCCTCGATGAAATCGGCGACATGCCGCTGCCGATGCAGGTCAAATTGCTGCGCGTGTTGCAGGAGCGCACCTTCGAGCGCGTGGGCAGCAACAAGACCCAGAGCGTCGACGTGCGCATCATTGCGGCGACCCACAAGAATCTAGAAAGCATGATCGAGATCGGCACTTTCCGCGAAGATTTGTACTATCGCCTGAATGTGTTCCCGATCGAGATGGCGCCCTTGCGCGAGCGCGTCGAAGATATTCCGCTGTTGATGAACGAGCTGATCTCGCGCATGGAGCACGAGAAGCGTGGTTCGATTCGCTTCAACTCCGCCGCCATCATGTCCCTGTGCCGTCATGGCTGGCCGGGCAACGTCCGTGAGTTGGCGAACCTGGTGGAGCGCATGGCGATCATGCACCCGTACGGAGTGATCGGCGTGGTCGAGTTGCCGAAGAAATTCCGCTACGTCGACGACGAAGACGAGCAGATGGTCGACACCCTGCGCAGTGATCTCGAAGAGCGCGTGGCGATTAACGGCCATACCCCGGACTTCACCGCCGGTGCCATGCTGCCGCCGGAAGGCCTGGACCTTAAGGACTACCTGGGTGGCCTGGAGCAGGGCTTGATTCAACAGGCGCTCGACGATGCCAACGGCATTGTGGCGCGTGCTGCCGAACGCCTGCGTATCCGACGCACCACGCTCGTGGAGAAGATGCGCAAGTACGGCATGAGCCGTCGTGACGGAGATGAACAGGCGGATGATTGACGCCTGTTTTTCAAGTCATTCATTTATAGGCGGTTTTTTTTAGGCACGGGTATTGCTACATCCCTCGCAACGTTCCGTTTCACTGACGGTCAGCACAGCGAGAGAGCACGATGCCCCAAGCCGCCCAGATGTCTCATGGCCCTGATGCCCTGGGGCAATCATCGTCCGTAGAACAGGCCAGCCGGCTTGGCCTCGAGCAGGCTTTCGCACTGTTCAACCAGATGTCGAGTCAATTGACCGACTCCTACAGCATGCTTGAAGCGCGGGTCACCGAGCTCAAGGGCGAACTGGCGGTCGTCAGTGCCCAGCGCATGCAGGAGCTGGCGGAAAAAGAACGCCTGGCCAACCGTCTGCAAAACCTTCTCGATCTGTTGCCCGGTGGTGTCATCGTCATCGACGCTCAGGGTGTGGTGCGTGAGGCCAACCCGACGGCCTGCGAGCTGCTCGGCCTGCCGCTCGAGGGTGAGTTGTGGCGTCATGTCATTGCGCGCTGCTTTGCGCCGCGTAAAGACGATGGTCACGAAGTCTCTTTGAAGGATGGTCGACGCCTGTCGATTGCCACGCGTTCGCTGGACGCTGAGCCCGGTCAATTGGTGTTGCTCAACGACCTGACTGAAACCCGTCATCTGCAAGATCAACTGGCTCGACACGAGCGGCTGTCCTCCCTGGGGCGCATGGTTGCCTCGCTGGCCCATCAGATTCGTACGCCCTTGTCCGCTGCATTGCTCTACGCCAGTCATTTGACCGAGCAAGCGTTGCCCGTCGAGACTCAGCAGCGTTTCGCCGGGCGGCTCAAGGAGCGTTTGCACGAGTTGGAGCATCAGGTACGCGACATGCTGGTGTTCGCGCGCGGCGAATTGCCGTTGACCGACCGCGTCACGCCGAAGCAATTGATGCAATCGTTACAAGCGGCGGCGCTGCCCCACGTGCAGGATCTGCCGATCCGCTGGCAGTGCGACAGTCATGCCGGCGACCTGTTGTGCAATCGCGACACCCTGGTCGGGGCGCTCCTCAACCTTATCGAAAACGCCATTCAAGCCAGCGCTGGTGACGTGCGCTTGAAGGTGCATCTGTATGCCCGGGATAACCATTTGCGCGTGTGTGTCAGCGACAGTGGCAGTGGCATCGAAGGCACCGTGCTGGCGCGTCTGGGTGAGCCATTTTTCACGACCAAAGCCACCGGTACCGGTCTCGGCCTGACCGTGGTCAAGGCGGTTGCCCGTGCTCATCAGGGAGAATTGCAGCTGCGTTCGCGAATCGGTCGCGGCACGTGTGCGCAGGTAGTCCTGCCGCTTTTTGTCAGCGATAAAAGCAGCGCTCAGGGAGCGGAGTGAAGGTCATGGGTATCAAGGTTCTGCTGGTCGAAGATGACCGCGCGCTGCGTGAAGCGTTGGCCGATACGCTCTTGCTCGCCGGGCATGATTACAAAGCCGTCGGTTCGGCGGAAGAAGCCCTGGCGGCGGTCGAAACCGAGGCGTTCAACCTGGTCGTCAGCGACGTCAACATGCCGGGTATGGACGGGCATCAACTGCTTGGCCTGCTGCGCGCGCGACAACCGCAACTGCCGGTGTTGCTGATGACGGCGCACGGTGCCGTGGAGCGGGCGGTCGATGCAATGCGCCAGGGTGCGGCTGATTATCTGGTCAAGCCATTCGAAGCCAAGGCATTGCTCGATCTGGTATCGCGCCATGCGTTGGGCAATCTTGGCGCCAGCGACAACGAAGGGCCGGTGGCTTTCGAGCCGGCCAGTGCGCAACTCCTGGAATTGGCCGCACGTGTAGCACGCAGCGATTCCACAGTGTTGATCTCGGGTGAGTCCGGCACCGGCAAGGAGGTGTTGGCGCGCTACATTCACCAGCACTCGCACCGCGCCAGTCAGCCATTCATTGCGATCAACTGCGCGGCGATTCCCGACAACATGCTCGAAGCCACGCTGTTTGGTCACGAGAAGGGCTCGTTCACTGGCGCCATCGCGGCCCAGGCCGGCAAGTTCGAGCAGGCCGACGGCGGGACCATCCTGCTCGACGAAATCTCCGAAATGCCCTTGGGGCTGCAAGCCAAGTTGTTGCGTGTGCTGCAAGAGCGCGAAGTCGAGCGGGTCGGTGCGCGCAAGCCGATCACGCTGGATATTCGCGTGGTCGCCACCACCAACCGGGATCTGGCCGGGGAAGTGGCGGCGGGGCGCTTCCGTGAGGATCTCTATTATCGTCTGTCGGTGTTCCCGCTGGCATGGCGGCCGCTGCGGGAGCGTACCGCCGATATTCTGCCGCTGGCCGAGCGGCTGCTGGCCAAGCACGTCAACAAAATGAAGCATGCCGCGGCGAGGCTGTCGCCCGAGGCGCAGGCGTGCCTGATCGCCTACCCGTGGCCGGGCAATGTGCGCGAACTGGATAACGCGATTCAACGCGCATTGATCCTGCAACATGGCGGCATGATTCAGCCTCAGGATTTCTGTCTGGCAGGGCCGGTGGCTTGCGCGCCGTTGCCGGCATTGGTGCCGCTGTCGACGCCGCTGCGCACGGTGGAAGTTGACGCCGAGTCTGCCGGGGCGTTGGGCGATGACCTGCGACGTCGCGAGTTCCAGATGATCATCGACACCTTGCGCACCGAGCGCGGCCGCCGCAAGGAAGCTGCCGAGCGTCTGGGCATCAGCCCGCGCACCTTGCGCTACAAGCTGGCGCAGATGCGGGATGCCGGAATGGACGTCGAGGCGTATCTGTTCGCCACCTGACCCGCCCTTGCAGAGGGGCTGGCTGGAAAGCTGGCACCCTTGTTGCTAACACCTCATTACCCGCCGAGTGAGTGTCAAAAAATTGCGGGCCGCCAAAGAGAGAAATCATGAGCCAAGGTATTGAATTCAATCGGTTGATGCTGGATATGCGCGCCATGCAAATGGATGCCATGTCTGCGCCTAAATCGACTGCCGCCGTCCCTGAACTGAATGGCAGCAGCTTTTCCGACATGCTCGGTCAGGCCGTCAATAAAGTGAACGACACCCAACAGGCTTCCTCTCAGTTGGCCAGCGCCTTCGAGATCGGCAAGAGCGGCGTCGATCTGACGGACGTGATGATTTCCTCGCAGAAGGCCAGCGTGTCTTTCCAGGCATTGACCCAAGTACGTAACAAGCTGGTTCAGGCTTACCAAGACATCATGCAGATGCCGGTTTAAGGACGAGATTGAGTCATGGCAGAAGCAGTCGCCGATAATGTTCCGGCCAAGGCCACTCCAGTAGACGGCAAACCGCCGCTGTTCGGGTTGTCCTTCCTGGAAAACCTCTCCGAGATGACCATGCTGCGTCAGGTGGGCCTGTTGGTCGGCCTGGCTGCGAGCGTGGCGATTGGTTTTGCCGTGGTGTTGTGGTCCCAGCAGCCGGACTACCGTCCGCTGTACGGCAGCCTGGCCGGTATGGACGCCAAGCAAGTCATGGACACCCTGGCCGCCGCCGACATTGCCTACACCGTCGAACCGAACTCCGGCGCCTTGCTGGTCAAGGCTGAAGACCTGTCCCGTGCGCGGCTCAAGCTCGCCGGCGCTGGTGTCACTCCCAGCGATGGCAACATCGGTTTTGAAATTCTCGATAAAGAGCAGGGCCTGGGCACCAGCCAGTTCATGGAAGCGACCCGTTATCGTCGTGGCCTCGAAGGTGAACTGGCCCGGACCATTTCCAGCCTGAACAATGTCAAGGGTGCTCGCGTGCACCTGGCGATTCCGAAAAGCTCGGTGTTTGTGCGCGATGAACGCAAGCCGAGTGCGTCGGTACTGGTTGAACTGTATTCTGGCCGCTCGTTGGAGCCGGGCCAGGTGGTGGCCATCGTCAATCTGGTGGCGACCAGCGTTCCTGAACTCAGCAAATCGCAGA
>NZ_RCNW01000474.1:0-4415 GCF_004307605.1 Pseudomonas sp. Sample_24 | reverse complement strand
ATGGCTGGCATGCGCGTGGTCGTCACCGCGTGCGATGCCCGTGGCAACGTCGACATTGAAGACCTGCGCGCCAAAGCCATCGAGCACCGCGAACACCTCGCCGCGCTGATGATCACCTACCCGTCGACCCACGGCGTGTTCGAAGAAGGCATCCGCGAAATCTGCGGCATCATTCATGACAACGGTGGCCAGGTGTACATCGACGGCGCCAACATGAACGCGATGGTTGGCCTCTGCGCGCCAGGCAAGTTCGGCGGCGATGTCTCGCACCTGAACCTGCACAAAACCTTCTGCATCCCGCACGGCGGTGGCGGCCCGGGCGTCGGCCCGATCGGCGTGAAATCGCACCTGACTCCGTTCCTGCCGGGCCACGCCCAGATGGCACGCAAGGAAGGCGCGGTCTGCGCGGCACCGTTCGGTAGCGCAAGCATTCTGCCGATTACCTGGATGTACATTCGCATGATGGGTGGCGCAGGCTTGAAGCGTGCTTCGCAGCTGGCGATCCTCAACGCCAACTACATTTCCCGTCGCCTGGAAGAGCACTACCCAGTGCTGTACACCGGCAGCAACGGCCTGGTGGCGCACGAGTGCATCCTTGATCTGCGTCCGCTGAAAGACAGCAGCGGCATCAGCGTTGATGACGTAGCCAAACGCTTGATCGACTTCGGCTTCCACGCCCCGACCATGTCGTTCCCGGTGGCCGGCACGCTGATGATCGAGCCGACCGAAAGCGAATCCAAGGAAGAACTGGACCGCTTCTGCGACGCCATGATCCGCATCCGTGAAGAAATCCGCGCGGTGGAAAACGGCACCCTGGACAAGGACGACAACCCACTGAAAAACGCCCCGCACACGGCGGCGGAGCTGGTCGGTGAGTGGTCGCACCCGTACAGCCGCGAACAAGCGGTGTACCCGGTTGCCTCGCTGATCGAAGGCAAATACTGGCCACCGGTCGGTCGTGTCGACAACGTGTTCGGCGATCGCAACCTGGTCTGCGCCTGCCCGTCGATCGAAAGCTACGCTTAATCAGATGAGGGGGCGGGTTTGCTCGCCCCCGCGTTTAAGAACACCACAAAACCCTGTGGGAGCAGGCTTGCCAGCGATAGCGGTGGGTCAGTCGACATTTTTGCTGCCTGATCCATCGCCATCGCTGGCAAGCCAGCTCCCACAAGGAATGCATCACGCCTGAATTCCGCCAACTCCTATAACAAGAAACCGGAGAACAACCATGTCTTTAAGCGTGTTCGACCTGTTCAAGATTGGCATCGGCCCCTCCAGCTCCCACACCGTCGGTCCGATGCGCGCAGCCGCGCGTTTCGTCGAAGGCTTGCGCCGCGAAAAACTGTTGGCCGCGACCACCTGCGTCAAAGTTGAGCTGTACGGTTCACTCGGCGCCACCGGTAAAGGCCACGGCAGCGACAAAGCCGTGCTGCTGGGGCTGGAAGGCGAACACCCGGACACCGTCGACACCGAAACCGTGGCCGCACGCCTGCAAGCCATTCGTGGCAGCGGACAGCTGAACCTGCTCGGCGAACACAGCATTGCATTCAATGAAAAAGAACACCTGGCGATGATTCGCAAACCGTTGGCTTACCATCCCAACGGCATGATTTTCCGTGCATTCGACGCAGCCGGGCTGCAAATCCGCAGCCGCGAGTACTACTCGGTCGGCGGCGGTTTTGTCGTCGACGAAGACGCCGCCGGCGCCGACCGCATCGTCGAAGACGCCACCCCCCTGACATTTCCCTTCAAAACCGCCAAGGAACTGCTCGGTCACTGCGCCACTTACGGCTTGTCCATCAGCCAGGTGATGCTGACCAACGAAAGCGCCTGGCGCCCGGAAGCGGAGACCCGTGCCGGCCTCCTGAAAATCTGGCAGGTCATGCAGGACTGCGTCGCCGCCGGCTGCCGCAACGAAGGCATCCTGCCCGGAGGCTTGAAGGTCAAGCGCCGGGCCGCCGCGCTGCATCGGCAGCTGTGCAAAAACCCGGAATCGTCCTTGCGTGACCCGCTCTCGGTGCTGGACTGGGTCAACCTGTACGCCCTGGCGGTCAACGAAGAAAACGCCAACGGCGGACGCGTCGTCACTGCGCCCACCAATGGTGCAGCCGGGATCATTCCTGCCGTCCTCCATTACTACATGCGCTTCATCCCGACCGCGAATGACGACGGCGTCGTGCGTTTTTTGCTGACCGCGGCGGCCATCGGCATTTTGTACAAGGAAAACGCCTCGATCTCCGGCGCCGAAGTCGGCTGTCAGGGCGAAGTGGGCGTCGCCTGCTCAATGGCGGCCGGTGCCCTGTGCGAGGTCCTGGGCGGCACCGTGCAGCAAGTCGAAAACGCCGCGGAAATCGGGATGGAACATAACCTTGGCCTGACCTGCGACCCGATTGGCGGGTTGGTGCAAGTGCCTTGTATCGAACGCAATGCCATGGGTTCGGTCAAGGCCATCAATGCCGTGCGCATGGCCATGCGTGGTGACGGTCAACATTTCGTTTCCCTCGACAAGGTCATTCGCACCATGCGCCAGACCGGCGCCGACATGAAAAGCAAATACAAGGAAACCGCCCGTGGCGGTTTGGCGGTCAACATTATCGAGTGCTGATGCGCGCTCATCTGCACTCTTCTTCAGGAGCTGAATATGTCCACCGAACAACTGTTGAAAACCCCGTTGCATGCTCTGCACATCGAACTCGGCGCGCGCATGGTGCCGTTCGCCGGCTATGACATGCCTGTGCAATATCCCTTGGGCGTGATGAAAGAACACCAGCACACCCGCGATCAGGCCGGTCTGTTCGATGTGTCGCACATGGGCCAGATTCGCCTGACCGGCGCCAATGCCGCCAAGGCCCTGGAAACCCTGGTTCCGGTGGATATCATCGACTTGCCCGTGGGCATGCAGCGTTATGCAATGTTCACCAACGAAAGCGGCGGCATCCTCGACGACCTGATGGTCGCCAACCTGGGTAACGACGAACTGTTCCTGGTGGTCAACGCTGCCTGCAAGGATCAAGACCTGGCGCATCTGCGCAAGCACATTGGCGAGCAGTGCACCATCGAGCCACTGTTCGAGGAGCGCGCCCTGCTCGCCCTCCAAGGACCGGCGGCCGTGACGGTACTGGCACGTCTGGCACCGGAAGTGGCGAAGATGACCTTCATGCAGTTCGCCCGGGTAAAACTGCTGGGTGTGGACTGTTTTGTCAGCCGCTCGGGTTACACCGGCGAAGACGGTTTCGAAATTTCCGTGCCGGCCGCCAACGCCGAAGCCCTGACCCGCGCACTGCTGGCGGAACCGGAAGTTGAAGCCATTGGCCTCGGCGCGCGTGACTCCCTGCGCCTGGAAGCTGGCTTGTGCCTGTACGGCCATGACATGAACACCGACACCACCCCCATCGAAGCCAGCCTGTTGTGGGCCATTTCCAAGCCGCGTCGGGCCGACGGTGCGCGTGCCGGTGGTTTCCCGGGGGCTGAAACCGTATTCGCCCAGCAACAGGGCGGAGTCAGCCGCAAACGTGTCGGCCTGCTACCGCAGGAACGGACGCCAGTGCGCGAAGGGGCGGAGATCGTCAACGAAGCCGGCGAGATCATCGGCAGCGTCTGCAGCGGTGGTTTCGGGCCAACCTTGGGTGCGCCATTGGCCATGGGTTACATCGACAGCGCGTACGTCGCGATCGATACACCCGTCTGGGCGATTGTTCGTGGGAAAAAGGTGGCTTTGCTTGTAAGCAAAATGCCATTTGTTCCACAACGCTACTACCGCGGCTGATTGACTGTTCCTATAAGTAACGCGGTTGCGTTTACAACGCACTAATGTGTAACGCAACTGCCATAAAATAGTGCATCGTTTGGCTTTAAGCTTCGATTATGAACTTTGCTTATAACGATCGAAAACAATTGAACAGCTCTGTCGCATAAGCCAGCACTAGTTGGCATATCAGGCCGTCAACGTGAGCAAATCCGGGCCTTTCACAGGGCTTGTTTTTTCTCCCGTAGTTGGCGTAGAGTTTGTTCACTGTGTTTGCATGGGTCGCTTGGAATCGTGACCTGGGCAGTAGCCTACAAGTTAGCTACATCCCGTTCGACGTCTTCTTACTCTCCTGCAACCAGCCCCAGTACTCTTTCATGAGAAGGAGACTGTCATTAATTTTTGCGTCAAAGGAAATAAGAAATGTCCCAACGTCAGAGCGGTACCGTCAAGTGGTTTAACGACGAGAAAGGTTTTGGTTTTATCACTCCTGAAAGCGGTCCGGATCTGTTCGTGCATTTCCGCGCCATCCAGGGCAACGGCTTCAAGAGCCTGAAAGAAGGCCAGAAAGTGACTTTCGTCGCCGTGCAGGGCCAGAAAGGCATGCAGGCTGATGAAGTACAAGCAGAAGCCTAATCTTCTGTAACGAAAAAGCCCCCGATGCTGACAT
>NZ_RCNW01000525.1:0-748 GCF_004307605.1 Pseudomonas sp. Sample_24 | reverse complement strand
GTCCGTGAAGTGATGACGCCTAAAGAGCGTCTGGTCACGGTCAAGGAAGGCGCCGACAAGAACGATGTGCGTGAACTGCTGCACAAGCACCGCATCGAGCGCGTGCTGATCGTCGACGACAAATTCACCCTCAAGGGCATGATGACCGTCAACGACATCGAAAAAGCCAAGGCCTACCCGCTGGCCAGCAAGGACGATCAAGGTCGTCTGCGCGTTGGCGCTGCGGTCGGCACCGGTAAAGACACCGGTGACCGCGTAGCTGCCCTGGTCAATGCCGGCGTTGACGTCGTCGTGGTCGACACGGCTCACGGTCACTCCAAAGGCGTGATCGACCGCGTTCGCTGGGTCAAACAGAACTTCCCGGAAGTGCAGGTCATCGGCGGCAACATCGCCACCGGCGCTGCCGCCAAGGCCCTGGCCGAAGCCGGCGCTGACGCAGTCAAGGTCGGTATCGGTCCTGGCTCGATCTGCACCACCCGTATCGTCGCCGGTGTCGGCGTTCCGCAAATCAGTGCCATCGCCAACGTCGCCGCTGCCCTCGAAGGCACGGGCGTGCCGTTGATCGCCGACGGCGGCATCCGTTTCTCCGGTGACCTGTCCAAGGCCATCGTGGCCGGTGCTTCCTGCGTGATGATGGGCTCGATGTTCGCCGGTACCGAAGAAGCGCCGGGCGAGATCGAACTGTTCCAGGGGCGTTCGTACAAGGCTTATCGCGGCATGGGTTCGCTGGGCGCCATGTCCCAGGCTC
>NZ_RCNW01000375.1:0-748 GCF_004307605.1 Pseudomonas sp. Sample_24 | reverse complement strand
AATGGAACCAGGACTATGGCCAGGCTGCCCTGCCGACTCAGAATGTTGCTTCCAGCACGACCGCACCGGGCCTCCCGGATACGGCAACTGGCAAAAAAGCGTCAGTCAGTGATGACATTCCCCACGCCGCAAACGATACCAGCGCACCTGCCGAAACTCCGGTAGCCGCAAGCACCGACCTCATCCAGATCAAAACGGATGTGCTCGATCTGGCCATCGATCCACAAGGTGGTGATGTCGCGCAGCTGAAATTGCCGCTGTATCCACGTCGCCAGGACCATCCGGAAATTCCTTTCCAGCTGTTCGATAACGGCAACGAGCGCACTTATCTGGCGCAAAGTGGCCTGATCGGCAGCAATGGTCCGGACGCAAGTCCTGCCGGTCGTCCGGTTTACTCTTCCGAGAAGAAGATTTATCAACTGGCTGACGGTCAGGACCAATTGGTCGTGGACCTGAAGTTCAGCAAGGACGGCGTCAATTACATCAAGCGTTTCACCTTGAAACGTGGCCTGTATGACGTGACCGTTTCCTACTTGATCGATAACCAGAGCGCTCAACCCTGGTCCGGTGCAATGTTCGCGCAATTGAAGCGTGATGCCAGTTCCGATCCTTCTTCCAGCACCGCCACGGGCACCGCGACTTATCTGGGCGCCGCCCTGTGGACAAGTAACGAGCCGTACAAGAAAGTGTCGATGAGCGACATGGACAAGGCTCAGCTGAAAGAAACCGTCACCGGTGGTTGGGTTGC
>NZ_RCNW01000534.1:0-4438 GCF_004307605.1 Pseudomonas sp. Sample_24 | reverse complement strand
TTCATCATCCGCGTGCCGCAGACGTGGGTGGAGTTGACGTTGCCATAGATGTCGAACTCAAGCGCCGTGTTGATACCGATGATCCCGAGGCGACGTACCACTTCGGGGTGATTGGAGATCTCCTGAGGGCGCAGCACCAGTTTGTCCTTGTAGCGCTCCAGGTTGCCGAACACGTCAGCATTGCGGCGGCTGGAGAGGGTGATGGAGCTTCCCGAAGCAAAGCTCAGCTTGCCCGCGTCGATCAGGTCGAACGTGGAGTCCTGCAGCACTTCGGAATACATCGTCAGGTCTTCGAAAGGCGAGTCGATCAGGCCGCACATCACCGAGTTGGCGATGGTACCGATCCCGGCCTGCAGCGGCCCGAGCTTATTGGTCATGCGCCCGGCGTCCACTTCCTGCTTGAAGAAGTCGATCAAGTGATCGGCAATGGCTTGGGTGTCGGCGTCGGGTGGCAGCACGGTGGATGGTGAGTCCGGTTGCTGGGTGATGACGATCGCCACAATCTTTTCCGGCGGGATCGGGATTGCGCTGCTGCCAATGCGATCGTCGACCTTGACCAGTGGGATCGGCGTGCGGGTCGGACGATAGGTCGGAATATAGATGTCGTGCAGACCTTCGAGATTCGGGTTGTGTGCCAGGTTGATCTCGACGATCACGTGTTTGGCGAAAATCGCGAAACTGGCCGAGTTACCCACCGATGTAGTCGGCACGATATGGCCTTGCTCGGTGATGGCCACGGCTTCGATCACCGCGATATCTGGCAACTTGAGCTGTTGATTGCGCAGTTGCTCGACGGTTTCCGAAAGGTGTTGATCGATGAACATCACCTCGCCTGCGTTGATCGCCTTGCGCAAGGTGCTGTCCACCTGGAACGGCATGCGGCGTGACAGCACGCCGGCTTCGGTGAGTTGCTTGTCGAGGTCGTTGCCCAGACTGGCGCCGGTCATCAGGCTGATCTTCAGCGGCGTGACCTTGGCTCGCTCCGCCAGTGCGTGGGGTACGGCCTTGGCTTCGCCGGCGCGGGTGAAGCCGCTCATGCCAACGGTCATGCCGTCCTGAATCAGAGCGGCGGCGTCGGCAGCGCTCATCACTTTGTCCAACAACGATGGCAGGCGAATACGGTCACGGTACATGGATTGTTATCTCGGGCAACGGGTATCAGGATGCGCAGTCTAGTTAATTTCGCTAGCCGCTGTCCCGCTACAAAGGTCGCAAACGAGGCGTCTATTCCGGGGCTTTCAAGCAAAACACCGTTACCGGATCGGTAACAAAGACGTCGATTGTCCGACGCTTTGCACAAACAAAAACGCCCCGACGAGTCGGGGCGTTTCAGTCGTGCCGAGAGATTTATTCGACGGCTTTAACCATGTCTTCGATGACTTTCTTGGCGTCGCCGAACACCATCATGGTCTTGTCCAGGTAGAACAGTTCGTTGTCCAGACCGGCATAGCCGCTGGCCATCGAGCGCTTGTTGACGATGATGGTCTTGGCCTTGAACGCTTCGAGAATCGGCATGCCGGCAATCGGCGATTTCGGATCGTTCTTGGCGGCCGGGTTGACCACGTCGTTCGCGCCGAGCACCAGCACCACGTCGGCCTGACCGAACTCGGAGTTGATGTCTTCCATCTCGAACACCTGGTCGTAAGGCACTTCGGCCTCGGCCAGCAACACGTTCATGTGGCCCGGCATACGACCTGCAACCGGGTGGATCGCGTACTTCACGGTCACGCCGCGGTGGGTCAGCTTCTCGGTCAGTTCCTTCAATGCATGCTGCGCCCGCGCTACCGCAAGGCCGTAGCCCGGGACGATGATCACGGTGTCGGCGTTGGTCAGCAGGAAGGTCGCGTCATCAGCCGAACCGGATTTCACCGGGCGGGCTTCCTTGGCGCCTGCAGGACCTGCATCGGCTGTATTGCCGAAACCGCCGAGCAATACATTAAAGAAGGAGCGGTTCATCGCCTTGCACATGATGTACGAGAGGATCGCACCGCTTGAGCCCACCAGCGAACCGGCGATGATCAGCATCGAGTTGTTCAGCGAGAAGCCAATGCCCGCCGCTGCCCAGCCGGAATAGCTGTTGAGCATCGACACCACTACCGGCATGTCGGCGCCACCGATCGGGATGATGATCAGCACACCCATGACGAAGGCCAGAGCCAACATCACGGCGAAGGCAGTCAGGTTGCCCGTCAGCATGTAGGTCACGCCCAGTGCCAGCGTGGCTACACCCAACAGCAGGTTCAGTTTGTGCTGACCGCTGAACTGTACCGGTGCGCCCTGGAACAGGCGGAACTTGTACTTGCCCGACAGTTTGCCGAACGCGATCACCGAGCCGGAGAAAGTGATTGCACCAATGGCCGCGCCCAGGAACAGCTCCAGGCGGTTACCCGCCGGAATGGCGTCGCCGAGTTGCTTGACGATGCCCAGCGATTGAGGTTCGACCACCGCCGCAATGGCAATGAACACCGCTGCCAGGCCAATCATGCTGTGCATGAAAGCGACCAGCTCAGGCATTTTGGTCATTTCAACGCGTTTGGCCATGATCGAACCGGCGGTACCGCCGATCAACAGGCCGACGATCACGTAGACGATGCCGTCGTGGGCCAGTTCGGATCCCAATTTGTAGATCAGGCCGACCGTCGTCAGGACCGCCAGACCCATGCCGAGCATGCCGAACAGGTTGCCGCGACGCGAGGTCGTTGGATGCGAGAGGCCCTTGAGCGCCTGGATGAAGCAGACCGAGGCGATCAGGTACAGGGAAGTAACGAGGTTCATGCTCATGCTTGCTGCACCTCAGCCTTGACTGCTTCGGCCTTGGCTGCCGGAGCTTTTGCTGGCGCCGCTTTTTTCTTGAACATTTCCAGCATGCGACGGGTGACCAGGAAGCCACCGAACACATTGACCGCCGCCAGGGCTACGGCCAGGGTGCCCATGGTTTTGCCCAGGGGCGTGACGGTCAACGCGGCAGCGAGCATGGCGCCGACGATCACAATTGCCGAGATAGCGTTGGTCACCGCCATCAGGGGCGTGTGAAGCGCAGGTGTCACGTTCCAGACCACGTGATAACCGACATAAATTGCCAGCACGAAGATGATCAGGTTGTAGATACCGTCAGAGATCAGCATGTCTTCCATTGTTTTTATCCTCAGCCGTTCTTGCGCACGATCTGGCCGTCGCGGCACATCAGGCACGCGGCGACGATATCGTCTTCGAGGTTGATCACCAGTTGTCCTTCTTTATCGAACAACAGTTTCATGAAGTCCAGCAGGTTGCGCGCGTACAGCGCCGAAGCGTCGGCTGCCACCGCGCCGGCCAGGTTGGTAGGGCCGACAATGGTCACGCCATTTTCGACCACCACCTGATCGGCTACGGTCAGCGGGCAGTTACCGCCCTGGGCTGCCGCAAGGTCGACGACCACCGAACCCGGTTTCATCTGTGCCACGGTTTCCGCGCTCAGCAGCGTCGGTGCCTTGCGTCCTGGAATCAGCGCTGTGGTGATAACGATGTCAGCCTGTTTGGCGCGTTCGTGCACGGCTGCGGCCTGGCGCTGCATCCAGCTGGCGGGCATGGGGCGTGCGTAACCGCCGACACCAACGGCGCATTCGCGCTCTTCATCGGTCTCGTAAGGCACGTCGACGAACTTGGCGCCGAGAGATTCGATCTGCTCCTTGACTGCAGGACGCACGTCAGACGCCTCGATCACTGCTCCCAGGCGTTTTGCCGTGGCAATCGCCTGCAACCCGGCCACACCGGCACCGAGAATCAGAACGCGCGCCGCTTTCACGGTGCCGGCAGCGGTCATCAGCATTGGCATGAAGCGCGGATAGTAATGAGCTGCCAGCAACACCGCCTTGTAGCCGGCAATGTTGGCTTGCGATGACAGCACATCCAGGCTCTGAGCGCGGGACGTGCGGGGCGCGGCTTCCAGTGCGAATGCGGTAATGCCGCATTCGGCCATCTTGGCGATGGTTTCGTTGCTGAACGGATTGAGCATGCCCACCACAATGGTGCCGCTCTTGATCAGTGCGAGTTCGCTGTCGCTGGGGGCGACTACCTTAAGAATCAGCTCTGCGCCAAACACATCGCTGGCGCTGCCAATGCTTGCGCCCGCTGCTTCATAGGCACTGTCGACAACACTGGCGTTAATGCCGGCGCCGCTTTGTACAGTGACCTTATGACCTTGGCCGATCAGCTTCTTGATGGTTTCCGGGGTTGCAGCAACCCGTGTTTCACCGGTCTGGGTTTCGAGAGGAACACCAATGTGCACGTCAAATCTCCTGCGTGATCTTATTGAGTAAACCCATGCACTACGGATGGTGCGGCTGGGGCGGCCGATCAGCACGACCCCGCCAAATCAGGACGGGGCGCGGCATTTTGCAGGCGAACTTTGTGCCCTTCAAGGGATTATGACGGGTGACGGAAAATTAACTACAAGTCA
>NZ_RCNW01000037.1:0-752 GCF_004307605.1 Pseudomonas sp. Sample_24 | reverse complement strand
GCCGACAGCAGGGTCATCGGTACGATCAGGATCACCGCCAGTGGCAGGCTCCAGCTTTCGTATTGGGCCGCCAACACCAGGAACGCCAGCAGCACACAGAGCGGGAACACGAACAGCGCGGTGTTGCCAGACAGAATCTGCTGGTAGGTCAGGTCGGTCCATTCGTAGGTCATGCCGTTCGGAAGTTCTTCCTTGAGCAGTTTCTCGATGGCTTTTTCGGCCTGGCCGGAGCTGTAGCCGGGGGCTGCCGCACCGTTGATTTCAGCGGTAATGAAACCGTTGTAGTGCATCACGCGGTCAGGTCCCGAGGTGTCGCTGACCTTGATGAAGGTCGCCAGCGGGATCATCTCGCCTTTGTTGTTGCGTACTTTCAGCTGACCGATCTGGTCCGGCTCGAGGCGGAACTGCTGTTCGGCCTGAACGTTGACCTGATAGGTGCGACCGAAGCGGTTGAAGTCGTTGGCATACAGCGAACCCAGGTAGATCTGCAGGGTGTCGAAGATGTCGCTGACGGCCACGCCGTGGGTCTTGGCTTTTTCGCGGTCGATGGCGGCATCGACCTGCGGCACGTTCACCGTGTAGCTGGTGAACAGGCCGGCCAGTTCCGGCACGTTGTGGCTCTTGTTGATGATGTTCATGGTTTCTTTGTACAGCTCGTCGTAGCCCAGGTTGCCCCGGTCTTCGATCTGCAGGCGGAAACCACCGATGGTGCCCAGGCCTTGTACCGGCGGTGGCGGGAAGATCGCCATGTA
>NZ_RCNW01000266.1:0-755 GCF_004307605.1 Pseudomonas sp. Sample_24 | reverse complement strand
TACATTAAATAACTCAAATTCATATTTTTTATGCTTTGGATAACCAACTGGAATGTGACCATGGACCTGGCCAACCTTAATGCCTTTATTGCCATTGCCGAGACAGGTAGCTTCTCCGGCGCGGGAGAACGGCTGCACCTGACGCAACCGGCGATCAGCAAGCGCATCGCCGGGCTCGAGCAACAACTGAAGGTGCGCCTGTTCGACCGGCTGGGCCGCGAGGTCGGGTTGACCGAGGCCGGTCGCGCCCTGCTGCCGCGGGCTTACCAGATATTGAATGTCCTCGATGATACGCGCCGCGCCCTGACCAATCTCACAGGCGAGGTGACCGGTCGTCTGACCCTCGCCACCAGTCACCACATCGGCCTGCACCGTTTGCCTCCCTTATTAAGGGAGTTCACCCGGCGCTATCCCGCAGTGGCATTGGATATTCAGTTTCTCGATTCCGAAGTGGCCTACGAAGAAATCCTCCATGGCCGTGCCGAACTGGCGGTCATCACCCTGGCGCCGGAGCCCCATGGGCTGGTCAAGGCCACGCCGGTGTGGGATGACCCGCTGGACTTCGTGGTCGCCCCGGAGCATTCGCTGCTCAACAATGGCGCAGTCAACCTGGCGGATATCGCCCGGCACCCGGCGGTTTTCCCCGGGGGAAACACCTTCACCCACCACATCGTCCAGCGTCTGTTCGAAGCCCAGGGCCTGACGCCGAACATCGCCATGAGCACCAACTACCTGGAAACCATCAAGATGATGGT